>DATECV010000101.1:0-2763 GCA_035286725.1 Dehalococcoidia bacterium
ATCATCGCCGGGGAGGCCGAGCTCGCCCGCGTCTACCACAACATGTCCGCCGACTACGACCGGATCCCGCGGCAGGAGATGCCGAAGCTCACGAAGCACGACCGCCGCGGGCTGTTCCTCGAGACGAACCAGGGCTACAGCCACGCGCAGGCGGTCGCCGAGTCGGACCGCTGCCTGAAGTGCAACTTCAACATCGAGATCGTCGGCGAGCTGTGCATCATCTGCGGCGGCTGCGTCGACGTGTGCCCGATGGACGTCATCCACATGGTCGACATGGGCGACGTCGTGGACGACGGTGCCATCCCGGCGGTCGGCGAGGCCAAGAAGTGGCAGAACGGCGTGGCCTTCTTCCTCGACGAGACCGCCTGCATCCGCTGCGCGCTCTGCGTCATCCGGTGCCCGACCGATGCGATCACCATGAACCGCTACGGCACGGTCATGCCGTCGATGGGCCGCACGCTGCCGAAGGAGTCCCTGGACGACGAGATCCACCTCGACCTCACGGTCGGGGCCGGCAAGGCGATCCGCCCGCTGCCCATGTACGATCCGCGCCTGGCGGCCGGGCACAAATCCCTGAACGGGAACGGCAACGGGAAGGCCGCTGCGAACGGCAGCGGCCCGGCGGGCGCGGGCGAACGCGACGTCGTGGCTAGCAAGCACTAAGGAGAGGTCCAGAGGGTGCTCGAGATACCCGCCCAGATCTGGGAGAAGGTCCGCCGCAACTACATCTGGCGCTCGCTCTTCCGGCACGGCTATCCCGACTCGCGGAAGAACCAGTCGCTCGCGGTCTTCACGAACGTCTTCCTGCACCTGCATCCCGTCAAGGTGCGGCGCCACGCCCTCGCGATCCCCTACACGTGGTGCATGGGGGGCCTCTCGTTCTTCCTCTTCCTCGTCCTCACGCTGACCGGGACGCTGCTCATGTTCTATTACCGGCCCACGACGGAGTGGGCCTACTCGGACATCAAGGACATGGAGACGGTCGTCGTGTTCGGCCAGCTCTTGCGGAACATGCATCGGTGGGCCGCGCACGGGATGGTCATCACCGTGTTCCTGCACATGGTCCGCGTCTTCTACACCGGCTCGTACAAGCCGCCGCGCGAGTTCAACTGGGTCGTCGGGACCCTGCTCTTCTTCCTCACGATCATGCTCTCGTACACCGGCTACCTCCTCCCGTGGGACCAGCTCGCGTTCTGGGCGGTCACCGTCGGCTACAACATCGCCGCAGCGACGCCGGTCATCGGGAACGAGGTCGCCTTCCTGCTCTTCGGCGGGTTCGAGCTCGGGCCGAACGCGCTCCTCCGCTTCTACGTGCTCCACGTCGTGGGCCTGCCGCTCATCACCGCCTTCCTCATCGCCATCCACTTCTGGCGGATCCGGAAGGACGGCGGGATCTCAGGGCCCCTCTAGTGACGCTCCAAAGAGGTCCTCAACCGTACCCAGGCCAGGAGAAGCGCCTCCGCCTGCTCGCGTTCGTCCGGCAGGACTCCGTCGTCCGAGTGGACAAGCGCGTGGAGGACACGGCCATGGTCTGGCCGCACCTCCTGGTCATCGAGTTCATCGTCGCGATGCTCTGGCTCGTCGCGCTCTTCGTGATCTCGGCGCTCTTCAACGCGCCGCTCCAGGACCACGCCAATCCGGACCGCACGCCCAACCCGTCGAAGGCGCCCTGGTACCTGCTGCAGCTCCAGGAGCTGCTCCTCCACATGGACAAGGGCCTCGCGGGCGTCATCGTGCCGAGCGTCTGGATCTTCTTCCTCCTGCCGATCATCCCGTACGTCGATCGGAGCCGCGAGGGCGTGGGCACGTGGTTCACGAACAGCACCGGGAAGAAGATCTTCCTGTTCTCGGCGGTCTACACGACGGTGCTCACGTTCGCGCTGATCTTCATCGACGCCGCCGCGAAGAGCGCCGGCTACATCGAGTGGGCGAGCCAGAACCTCCCGGGCGGCAAGGTGCTCATCCCCGACTACCTGATCCCGATCGCGGTCATGACCGGCCTGTCGGTGCTGCTCGTGGTCCTCGTGAAGAAGCTCTTCGGTGCCGATACGCGGGGCTGGGTGAACGCCCTCTTCACCGGGTTCGTCTTCGCGTTCCTCGTGCTCGTCTTCGTCGGCACGTCGATGCGCGGACCGGGCATGGACCTGTACGCGCCGTGGAACCTGCCGACCACGATCGAGTGAGGCAGCCGTGATCCGCCCGCACGACGAGACCAGCATCCGCGCGGGCGGGCTCGTCGCCCGCATCAAGCGCCGGCATCTCCTGCGCATGGGCTTCCTGGGCGGGACGCTGCTCGCGGTAGGCGAGCTCGGAGCGATCCTTCTGCCGTTCCTCTGGGTCAACAAGATCACCGGCCTCGGCGCGAAGGTCGCGGTGGGCAAGAAGAGCGACATCCTCTCCAAGTTCCAGGCCACCAACGACGAGCCGCAGCTCTACACGGCGGCGAAGTTCTTCCTCATCCACGCGCCCGGCGCGGTCGCCGCGGCCTACCGGCGCTGCACCCACCTCGGGTGCTCGGTGCCGTGGACCCCTTCGGAGGACCAGTTCCACTGCCCGTGCCACGGGTCGCTCTTCCACAAGAACACCGCCGTCGTGCTGGGCGGCCCCGCGCCGCGTCCGCTGGACCTCTTCCACGTCACCGAGGACGCCGGCGGCACGATCACGGTGGACACGAACCCGCTCAACCTCATCACCCGCCAGGGCTCGGAGTGGGACGAGGCCTGGACCGAGGTCCGCGACTCCTGAGATGACGATCGACACCAA
>DATECV010000102.1:0-2841 GCA_035286725.1 Dehalococcoidia bacterium
CTGTCCGTTCAGCAGGAAGCGGCCGCCATCGATGCCGACAGATCGCAGCGCCGTGTAGCTGTCGACCGCGTCCAGCACGCGTCCCTGCTCGTCGAGCAGCTCGAGCCGGGCGTCGATGAGGGCCGGCTGCGAGGGCCACCACAGCCAGGCGTTGCGCTCGTCGCCGATGCCCGGATCGGGCAGCCGGATCGCGCGGGACACGCGCCCGTCATCGACCGAGTACGTGTCCTCGGCGACGGTGCGCTCGCCTCGCGACAGGCGCACGCGCAGACGCAGGCCGTCGCGCCGCGTGCCCTCGGCGCGGCCGTCGAACCCGATCTCGAACCGCCGCAGGTCGCTGGACCATCGCACCGAACCGATGCGCGTGACGGGGACCTGCTCGAGCCAGACGGACTGCCAGATGCCCGTCGTCCGCGGATACCAGATCGCGTGCGGCTCGAGCTGCCAGTCCTGTTTGCCGCGCGGCTGCGAGAGGTCGTGCGGATCGTCCTCCGCCCGGACGACGATCGTCTGTGTCTCGCTGAGGCGATGACCGCGCGGGTGCAGCAGACCGGTGATGTCGGCGGTGAACGGCGTGTACCCGCCCTCGTGGGTCGCGGCGAGCTGATCGTTCACCCAGACCGTGGCAGCGAAGTCCACGGCGCCGAAGTGCAGTAGCACGCGCTGGTCGTGGGGCGGCTTCGTGATGCGCGCGACGCGCCGGTACCAGCACGCCCGGAAGAAGCGCGTATCGCCGATGCCGCTGGCCGGCGTCTCGGGCGCGAAGGGCACCTCGATCGGGCCCGCCCAGCGCACCCGTTCCGGCGTGCGCCACGCGGCCTCGCGGTCGATGGCGAACAGCCACGGGCCGTTGAGGTTTGTCGCGCCCGCGCGGCGAAGCTGGGGCCGGGGATATCCGTGCATGGGTGCGGTCCCTGCTGAAGCTGACGTCTGCGAAGTATCGGCGTCTGGGTCCGGTGCCGCGATTCCGCATCCCTTAAGGGTTTCGCAAGCCGTACCGGCGAGGCCGTATGGTACGATCCTTCCGCAATGAGGCGGCTCAACTACCGGCACGCCATCACCGCGTTCGTCTTCACGGCCTGCTGGCTGGTTTTGGGCTTTCTGTTCCTGATCAGCCCCATCCCGGACCTGCTGGGCATCACCGGCGAGCTGATCCAGGCCTGGATCGTGCTGTCGTTTGTGGCGACGGGCCTCTCCGGGGCCATGCTCACCATGGCGGCGGTCAACGGCATCTTCCCGCCGGTCCTCCGCCCGCCGGCGCAGCGGCCCCCCGGCCGGTCGGCCCGCGGGGCGCCAGACGCGGCGGGGCAGAGCTGGCAGCGGCCGCTCCCGTCCCGGACGCACGACACCTGACATGCCCACCGTCCACCTCAACGGCATCGACCTGTGGTACGAGCGCTCGGGCGGCGCCGGGCCCACGCTGGTGCTGACGCACGGCTTCGCCGGTCCGTCATCGTGCGGCTGGCCGCCGGTCATCGAGGAGTTCAAGCGCCGGTTCGACCTGGTGCTGTACGACGTGCGCGCGCACGGCAGGACCACCGTCCCCGATCCGGCGACGGTCACGGTCCCCCAGTTCGCCGCCGACCTCGCCGCGCTGATGGACGCGCTCGATATCGAGCGGGCGCACATCGGCGGCGTATCGATGGGCGGCATCATCAGCGCGCAGTTTGCCTGCGACTACCCGGAGCGCCTGCGTTCGCTGCTGCTCTGCGACACGATCGCCGGCAACGGGCAGGGCCCCGACGAAGCGGCGAACGCCGTCGAGCGCGTGATGATTGACGCCTTCGAGCGGATGGCCGCGCTTGTCGAGCGACACGGCCTGGAAGAGCTGGCGCGGCGGGAGAACCGCTATCGCCGCGAGCGAGACCCGTACGCGCACCTGTCGGCGCTCTCTCTGGACGAGCAGGACGCAAAGAACTGGCGCGAGAAGGTCGAGTGCACGACGAAGGAGGGGTTCCTGGCCGCGAACCGCGCGCTGCGCGAGCGACCCGACCTGACGTCGCGGACGCCGGCGATCGTTGCGCCCACGCTCGTCTCCTGCGGCGAGTGGGACCTGTTCTATCCCGGAGCGCGGCGCGACCACAGCCTCATCCCGAACTCACGGTTCGTCACCATCCGGGGCGCCGCGCACTCCACGCCGGACTACACGCCCGGCCTCTGGCTCCGGGCATGCACGGAGTTCATCGACGCGGTCGAAGCGGACGTGGACGTCCGGGGGGAGTTCGAGCTAGCTGGTCAGGCGATCAGCTAATCAGCGGGTCAGCTTGTCAGCTTGTCAGCCGGTCAGCGGGTCAGCGGGTCAGCCGGTCAGCGGGTCAGCTAGTCAGCTTGCCAGCCGGTCAGCCGGTCAGTTGGTCAGCGGGTCAGCGGGTCAGCTTGCCAGCCGGTCAGTTGGTCAGCGGGTCAGCTCCGCCTGGGCTCCTAGCACGGACGCGCTGACAAGCTGACGTGCTGACTAGCTGACCCGCTCTCTACAGCGGGTCCTCGAACACGAGGTGGTCGCCGGCGACGGTGCCCGTGCGCGCGGCCACGCCCGCGGGGAGCTCCAGCGTGTGCTTCGCGCCCTTGCCTCCGAACGAGAGCCACCACGGGCGCATCGCGTGTACGACCTTGGTCACGCGGCCGTCGTTGTCTACGAACACGGCATCGAACCGGAAGAACATGAACGAAGAATGGATCGACGAGCTCTTGGTCAGCAGGATGCCGCCGCCCTCGGCGACGCCGCGCTTGAACATCAGGCCCCAGAGGCGCGCCCAGTACGACGACGCGAGGCTCGCGCGCGTGGCGAGGATGGCGCCGCGGTCCACGTTGCGGACGGAAAAGCGTTTGAGCTTCGTTGGC
>DATECV010000103.1:0-4618 GCA_035286725.1 Dehalococcoidia bacterium
GCGGCGGACGCGGTGGTGGTGGAGGCGGCTACGGAGACCGCGACCGCGGGCCTCGCGGAGGCAACGGTGACGGTGGCGGCGCACGTCCGCGCGGCGGCGGCGGGTACGACCGGCGCGGCGGCGCGGGTGGGGGCACCAGCCGTGGACCGGAGCGCAGCGCGGACGGTGGTTTGCGCAACCGGCCGAATCGCGACGAGGGACCGCCGGGACCGCCCAGGCCGCCCTTCCAGCAGGACTAGGGGCCGGTCGCGTCAGAGTTAATGCTTGCGGGCACGTTTTCGGACGTGCCCGCGCCCTTTGGTCCGGGCCGGGGATTTACGGAATCCGCACAGGGACCTCGTTGACAGGACGGGGCAAGCGCACGAGAATGAATCCAATTCACTGAGCAGGATTCACATGACCACGCCAATCGCCGAACGGAAGACACGCAGTGAGAGCGCACGGGCCGCCCGTCGCGAGGAGATCCTTGCGGCGGCGCGCCATGTGTTCTCGCGGCAGGGCTTTCGCGGGACGACCATCGCGGACATCGCGGAGGAAGCCGGCATCGCCCTGGGAACGATCTACCTCTACTTCCCGTCGAAGGAAGATGTCTTCGCGGCCCTGAACGAAGAGCTGAATCAGCTCATCGGCCGGGCGCTGACGGACGTGCCACCGGTCACGTCGCTCGAACAGGCGGTCCGCGTGCGCGTGGCCCAGGTGTTCGAGGCATGCTCGGCGAATCGCGACCTGGTCAGGCTCGTCGTGCTGAATACCGACCCGGACAGCGCCGCGACCCAGCGCATGCGCGCCGCCGACGAGAAGCGCGCTCTTCCTCTGGCGAAGGTGATATCCGACGCGATGGAGACCGGCGCCGTCCGAAGCGGCGATGCGGCGATCATGACCAGGCTCACCGTGGGAGCGGTCTCCATGACCGTGTACCAGGCGTTCGTGCTCAGCGATGGGCGCGAGTGGGAGAAGTACCGCGATGCGTGCAGCGATATGCTCATCGCCTACTTCACCCCGCCGCCAGCGACCGCCGAGGGAACCGAAGGCGCGAACGAGGCGTAGATACTCGGGGGATTGGCCACCTATCAGGTCCAGGGGACGGCAAGGAGCAGGGAAGATGGCAAGCGTGGACCGATACGCCGAAGCGCCGTGCGCTGGCGAACGGGCGGGGGCGAAGGCCAATGTGGCGTGGCTTTCGGAATCGATCACCTGGTTCGCGGCCGCCGTCGCGGGCATGCTGGTGGTCTTCATCGGGCTGGGTATCGACGCGTGGCGGCACAACAACGGCGCCGACGAGGAGTCGTTGCTCAGTCTGGGCAATCCCGGACACCTGGTTGCCGCCGTCGGACTGGCGGTCACTTCCGCCGCCGTCCTCGCGGGCTTCAGCATCACCGCCATGAAGGGCGCGCGCACAGCCGAAGGAGCGATCCGGCGCGCTGTGCCCGTAACGCTGGCCTGGGTCGCGCTCGTGACCGTCTCCATCGCCTCCGTGACCTACATCGGCGCGACGGGCGTCACCGTGGGACACAATCACGACGACCCGGGCCTCGTGTCGGATGACAAAAGTCCCAATGACGCGGCGGGGGACGCCGGTGTGGCGGCCGCCCTGCAGGACGAGGGGATCATCGACGGCAAGGACGATCCTTCAAGCGTCGAAGGCGCCCTTACGCAGGGCAGCAACGGCGAGGCGAACGGCGGCAAGCACGATCACGGCAAGCAACCGACGTTCACGCAGATGGAAACCATGACGGATGACGAGCTGCTGCCGTTGTTCCCGGTGGGCAGCGTCGCGGAGGCCGACCTCCCTGCCCTGCGCGAGCAGATCAAGCAAGCCCGGGCCGTTGCGCTCCAGCTCGACACGCCCGAGAAGGCTCAGGCGGCCGGTTACGTCAACACGACGAGCGACGTGCCGTTCATGGGCCAGCACTACCTGAACTTCGACCATGTGCGAGACGGCAAGTTCGACCCGACAAAGCCCGAGGGCCTGCTTTTCAGCAAGATCGATGACGGCCCCGAGAAGCTGGTCGGCGTGTGGTTCTTGCAGATCCCGGGAATCGGCGGCGTCACGCGAGAGACGGAGCCGGTGGGGTTCACCAGCGACCTCGACCTGTGGCACGCGCACACCGGGCTCTGCCTCGTGGGATTCAGCGGCGCGAGCGAGGGCGAAACGGCGGAGAGCTGCACCGCCAAGGGCGGCAGGTTCACGGCCGACCTGCGCTGGATGATGCACGTGTGGGTGACGCCGGAAACGAGCGAAAATCCGGACGGCGTGTTCGCCTACCTGAACAACGACCTGTACGAAAAGCAGCAGGCCGCCACGAAGAAGACGGACGCCACGAGCGGCGTGACGCAGTAACGCAACCCCTGCAGACCTGCGGTCGTGAGGCGGGCACATGCCCGCCTCACTGTTTGACCAATCTCCGGGGCTACAATGCCCGGGGATGGACCAATTCATCGGGCGTGAGACACCGATCCACATCCGGAAGTACGACGGCTCCTATCATCGGCGATGGCCCGGGCGCTTCGTGATGCGGAAAGGACCGCTGTACCTTCTCGCCTTCGCCCCCGGGGACGTGATCTCCAGCACGCCGGATCCGGCCGACGACGGTGAGCCCTGGCCCGCCCGCTACGGCGGCGATATCTTCCTCTTCGACGATCGCTGGTACAACGCCGCTCGCACGAGGCGCGACGACCGCATCTGGTACTACGTGAACATCGCCTCGCCGGCGGAGTTCGATGGCGAGGCGTTCGCGTACGTCGACCTGGACCTGGACGTCGCGTGGTATACGGACGAGGAGCCGCGCGTGCTGGACGAGGACGAGTTTCTCGCGCACAGCCGGTCGATGGGGTACCCTCCCGATGTCGTGGACCATGCGCGTGCGGCCGTGGACGAGGTCCTGCAACTCATCCGGCAGCGCGCGTTTCCATTTGACCGCCTATGACGATTCGCGATGACCTCGCAGGGATGATCGAATCGGCCGCCGCGGCCGCGATGGCGTCGGGCGACCTGCCGCAGGTACCGTTGCCCGAGATCGTCATCGAAACGCCGGCGCGGCCTGAACACGGCGACTACGCCACGAACCTCCCGCTGCGCCTGGCCCGGGCGGCCCGCGCGAACCCGCTGGAGCTGGCCAGGACCATCGCTTCCCGCATCCCGGCCACGGACATGCTGACGGCAGCCGAGGCGGCGCCGCCCGGGTTCGTGAACTTCCGTCTGTCCGACATGTGGCTCTCCCGGCAGGTGAACACGATCGTCGGCGTTGGCGACACGTTCGGCAACGTCGCCATCGGGAACGGCCGGCGCGTGCAGGTCGAGTTTGTGAGCGCGAACCCGACGGGCCCGCTCACCGCCGGCAACGGGCGAGGCGCCGCAATCGGCAGCGTGCTCGCCTCGGTCCTGGAGGCGGCTGGATACCACGTCGAGCGCGAGTACCTGGTCAACGACGCCGGCACACAGACCGAGGTCTTCGGCCGGACGCTGGTCGCGCGCTACCTGCAGCTTGCGGGCAAGAGCGTCGAGATCCCGGCGGACGGCTACCCCGGCGAGTACATGATCGACATCGCGAAACGCATCCGCGACGAGAGCGCCGACGCGTTCGAGTACGCGACGGTGGACCAGCCGCCCCCCGCCATGGTCTTGCGTGGGGTCGAGCTCATCGTCGACGGGATCAGGGCGGACCTCGAGCGCCTCGGCGTTCACTACGATGTGTGGTTCCGCGAACGCTCGCTGTACGACGCCGCCGACGGCCCAAGCCTGTACGACACCGCGATGACCGGACTGCGCAACCAGGGGTTCCTCGTAGAGAAGGAGGGGGCGCTCTGGTTCGCCTCCAGCGAGCTGGGCGAAGACAAAGACAACGTCGTCATCCGCAGCACCGGACGACCGACGTATTTCGCGTCGGACATCGCCTATCACTTCGAGAAGTTCGTGAAGCGCGGGTTCGACCGCGTCATCAACGTATGGGGGGCCGACCACCAGGGCCACGTCTCGCGTCTCAAGGCGGCCGTCCAGGCGCTCGGTGTGGAGCCGGCGCGGCTGGACATCCTCATCTACCAGCTCGTGAGCTTCCGCCGGGGCGAAGAGCTGGTCCGCCTGTCCAAGCGCTCCGGCAACATCGTGCTCATCCGCGACGTCGTCGAGGAGGTGGGACCGGACGCGGCGCGCTTCTTCTTCCTGTCACGCTCGGCCGACAGCCAGATGGAGTTCGACCTGGAGCTGGCGAAGCGCCAATCGGCCGAAAACCCGGTCTACTACGTTCAGTACGCACACGCGCGCATCGCCGGGATTATCGCCAACGCGTCCGAGCGCGGCTACTCCTCGCAGGACGCCGATGTGGCGCTCCTGGCGCACCCGGCCGAGCAGGAGCTCATCCGCAAGATGCTGCAGCTCCCGGAGCTCGTGCAGCTCATGGCGGATCGTTCAGAACCGCACCACCTGCCTCACTACGCGCAAGAGCTGGCGACCGCGTTCCACCAGTTCTACACCGAGTGCCGGGTGCTCGATGACGAGCAGATGGCGCTCTCCAGCGCCCGGCTACGGCTCTGCGAAGCTGCGCGCATCGCGCTGGCCCGGAGTCTCACGTTGATGGGCATGAGCGCTCCCAACAAGATGTGACGAGGATACGAGCGCGGT
>DATECV010000104.1:0-2072 GCA_035286725.1 Dehalococcoidia bacterium
TTGAACACGAACGCCGCCAGCGGCCCGGCCGCGTCGGCCTTCAGCTCTTCCTCGCCGCCGTTGTTCTTCGCGGTCTGCGCCGCCATGTCCCCCGGCGAGGGGCAGTCCGCCACCAGCGCGTCCAGGAACTTCGAGATGCCGATGTTCTTCGCCGCCGACCCCACGAACACCGGATACACCACGCCGGCAGCCATGCCCTTCTTCAGCGCCGCCGTGATCTCAGCCTCGGAGATCTCCTCCCCCTCCAGGTACTTGTTCAGCAGGTCGTCGTCCGCCTCCGCCACCGCCTCCACGAGCTGCTCGCGCGCTGAGGCGACGGCGGCGGCCATGTCGCCCGGCACCTCGCCCGGCGCGCCCTTGTCGCCCGCGTACGCCTTGTTCTCCGCCACGTGTACCACGCCCGAGAAGCTGTCCTGCGACCCGATCGGCAGCATCAGCGGCGCGATGCCCTTCCCGAATCTCGCCTGCAGTTGCGACACCGCCTGCTCGAAGTTCGCGTTCTCCCGGTCCATCCGGTTCACGAAGAACACCCGCGGCAGCCGCGCCTGCTCCGCGTGCATCCACGCCATCTCCGTGCCCACCTGCACGCCGGACACCGCGTCCACCACGATCGCCCCGAAATCCGCCGCCCTGATCCCGCTCTTCACCTCGCCCACGAAGTCCGCGTACCCGGGAGTGTCGATGAGGTTGATCTTGTGCCCCGCCCACTCGCACGGCGCCAGCGCCAGGCTGATGCTGATCTTCCGCTTCACCTCGTCCGGCTCAAAGTCCGACGTCGTGGAGCCGTCGTCGACCTTCCCCAGCCGCGACACGCCCCCCGAGCTGAAGAGCGCCGCCTCGGCCAGTGACGTCTTCCCCGTGCCACCATGGCCCAGCAGGACGACGTTCCGGATCTGTTCGGTCTTGTACTCTTTCATACCCCGTGTACTCTCCTGACGAAGGCTCCAACCGGCTTCGCGAACGTGATTGCCCGATGTGGGCCACGATCATATCAAGGCCCGTTTCTTGACGAAACGCACGTTCCCCAACGGGACGCGACCGAGACGTAGGGGCGCAGCCTGCTGCGCCCTCTCCGTTTAGCACCCAGCGCCGGGGTAATGGGGCACAGCCGCCCCCGGCTGTGCGTCCGCCGAAGGCGGACCATCGAAGTCAGCGCATCTCATCCGCGCACCTGTTGACCAGTCTTCCCGCGACCGACCACCGCTTCTTCGCTTGCTGCGCACCTGCTTCCGCGCCTATCCTGTGGCGTGCTCAAACGGCTGGCGGCTCCCGGCCTCATCGCGCTCGCCCTCGCCGGCGCGCTCACAGGCGGCCTTCTCGCGCGGGATGCGCGTGCCGACGCGACCGCGATGGCCATCATCGCCTGCGAAAACCTCGCGCCCTACCTCGACGGCGACCCCACCGACGCCACCACCCCCGCCGACGAACGAGCCGCCTGCCTCGACTCCATCCCCCCCACCGGCCCCCTCAGCATCGAATCCCTCGCCACCGCCCTCGGAGATAAAGACACGGTGCTGGAGTTGGCCGATACGGTCGAGTTGGATCTCTTGGATCACAATCGCATTGATCAAGACTGCACGTATGAAGCCGTCATCGTCCAGCAGACGATGCCTGCTTCCGGATGCACGTTGCTCTTGGTCACGTTTGTCGATGACGAGGCGACGGTGTCCCTGGATGTGCCGGCTGGTCTGGCAACGATCGAATCCGGTGGAGTCGGCGATTTCCTCTGTCGGACGGAAGGCAGTGAGCTTGGTGAGGATAACGATTGTGACGATCCGGTGGACGACAACGGCGACGGAGTCGTTGTGTTCCACGTATTGAATGAGTCGTCGACCGATGGGAACTCGGAGGAAGCGAGGGTTTCCCAGGAAGATGTCGAACAGACCGGTTTCATCCAGGTGTCTTCCGACACGCGGTACGATCCGGGGGTCACGAACACGCCCGAGCCGACAGCGACGAACACCCCGATCCCGACGGCGACGCCCACGCCGGGCATTGAAATCACCTCGACGCCGCCGCTGACGCTCACGCCTGTAGCCGCTCGCACCGCCGTTGCGACGGGGACGGCCGCT
>DATECV010000105.1:0-13638 GCA_035286725.1 Dehalococcoidia bacterium
GGGCCGGACACGAAACTGGTCGAGCGGTGGCTTTTCGATGATCGGATAGTCCATCGAGGCACCTCGCGGTGAACTGAAAACGTGCAGGCGGCGTAGGTGGCCTAATCTAGCGGACGCCCCTAAGCGGGTCAATCGCGCCGATTGCCGCCGGGCAGATCATCCTGCACTACGCTGAAGACGCCGAGAATCCCGACGATCCCGGTTCGGTCGCCGGCCTGGCCCGCTCCAGACGGTCAAGATGGCGGGATTCCTGCGCTGAACCCGTCGCTTCGTCCTCACCACCGGGATTCGCTATAAAGAATCGACGAACTCAACAAAGGAGCCCTTTCGAGTCATGCCTACGAAAGACGAACGCGAGCCCTTCCACAGGGTCACTGTGGCCGAAGCCAAAGAAATGCTGCAGGACGACGGCGTCGTCGTCATCGACGTGCGCGAACCACACGAGTACAGCGGCGGCCACGTGCCCGGCGCCACGCTGCTCCCTGTGAACAGCGTCTTCGCCCGCCGAGAGGAGCTGCCCAAGGACAAGAAGATCGTCTTCGTCTGCCAGGTCGGCCAGCGCAGCGCCCTCGCCGCCGAGCTCGCTGCCGCCGCCGGCCTCCCGCCGGAGCAGCTCTACAATCTCGATGGCGGTACCGACGCATGGAAGAAGGCCGGTGAGGCCGTCGAAGCCTAGAGCCTCGACATAACAACAACGAAAGGCGTCGCCGAATCAGCCGTCGCACGATCGTGCTCTGGGACATCGACAACACGCTGCTCTACACGGGCGGTGCGGGTGGCGTCGCCATGGCACGCGCCTTCCGTGACCTCTACGGCATCGATGACGCGTTCGGAAAAGTCGAGTTCTCCGGCCGCAGCGACACCGCCATCTTCCGCGACGCCGCGAGGGAGCACGGCGTCGCGGACGATCCCGCGTCCGAGATCCCGCGCTTCATCGATGCGTACCTGCCGCACATGGAGGCCGCGCTGCGCGAGATCCGCGGCGCCCTCATGCCTGGCATCGAGTCCGCACTCACCGCGCTCGCCGGCCGCGACGACGTCGTGCAGGGGCTGGGCACCGGCAATTTCCGCCGCACCGGAGAGGCCAAGCTGGTCCACTACGGCATCGCCGGCTTCTTCCCTGGTACCGTCGGCGGATTCGGCGATGACCACGAGTCCCGTGACGAGGTGATCCGCATCGGCATCGACCGCCTTCGCAACGGCGGTTCCTCGGCCGACCGCGTCGTCATCATCGGCGATACGCCGCACGATGTCGCGGCGGCCAGGGCGAACAGCGCCTTCGCGTTGGGCGTCGCCACCGGGCGCGACTCAGTCGACCGCCTGCTGTCTTGTGGCGCGGACGCCGCTGTCGAAGATCTCGCCGATACGGCGACCGCCGTGCGCCTCATTCTCGGGGCGTGAGCGTCGCCCGCTGGTCGGCCGCCTTCCGCGCGAAGAACCGCATCCCCCGCCAGTCCACCTCGATGGCCACGTCCTTGAAGCCGGCCGTTCGCAGGCGCGCGGGGAACGTCTCCGGGTCGACCGGCACGCAGATGTCGTCGACGTGCAACTGCCGGAACCCCTCGCTGTCCAGGCTGTCCGAGCCGACGAAGACGCCTCCCGCCCGCAGCACCCTGGCCGTCTCCGCCAGCAGCTTGTCCTGAAGCTCGATCGTCGGCACGTGGTGCAGCATCGTGAACGACGCCGCGGCCGAGAACAGCCCATCTTCGAATGGCTGCCTGGTGCCATCTCCCCGCACCACCTCGACGTTCGTCCCCGCCATCCGCGACGTCAGCGACGCCGCCAGCGTTGGATTGAGTTCCAGTGCCGTCATCCTCGGCGCCCTGTGCCGCAGCACGTCGGTCGTCAGCCCCGGCCCGGGGCCCACCTCCAGCAGACGCGACCCCAGGTCCACATCCCCGATGACCCACGGCAGGAGCTTGGTCTCGACGTGCTCCGCCCACCACGGGCTCGAGCACAGCTTCATGTGTACGTCGTTCATGACTGGGCCAGCGACAGCGTGTTCCCGTCGGGGTCCTTGAACCACGCGACCTTCGCCGCGCCCGACGACCAGACACCCAGCTCGTCCTGCTCCAGCCCCTCGTACCGTTCGAACCGCACGCCCTTTGTCTGCAGCGCCCGGATCGTCGCGGCGATGTCGCCTACCGACCACCCCAGCGCCGTGTACGGCGCGACGGCGACCGCCTCCACCTTCTGCACGCGAAGCGTGATGCCGTTTGCGTCGAACACCAGCGCGTACGGCGAGTCTTCGACGAACCGGAGCCCGAGGACGCCCTCATAAAACGATCGCGCCTCCTCCGGACGGGCCGTCGCCACGAACGCCATGATCCTCGATGAATCCAGCATGCAATTCTCCTGACGAGCACGGCTTGGCCCGCGAGACTGTTGTACACCGTCTTCGGGCGTGTACTCTTGCGCGATTTGGCCATAATGTGTCGAGAGATGGCCAATCGCGAGATTCCCGGCCTCGGCACTCGGTCCGCTATCGCCTGCGCCTACGACTACGCGCCCGGCGAGGACATCCCGCCGCACTCGCACTACGCGGGCCAGTTCGACTACGCCACGTCGGGAGTGATGACGGTCAAGACCGAACACGGGACGTGGGTTGTCCCTCCATCGCGCGCCGTCTGGATCCCTCCCCGCACCGAACACGAGGCCGGGATCACCGGCTCGGTCGCCATGCGCACCGTGTTCGTCGCACCCGAGTTCTGCCGCCAATTGCCTGATCGCTGTACGGTCGTGTCCGTCACAGCGCTTCTGCGCGAGCTGATTCTCGCCGCGATCGACGTCGGTGAAGGGCCGCATCTGGACCGTGCTGGGTCGCGCCTCGTCGACGTGCTCCTCGACCAGATTCGCGCCGCGGAGACCATGCCAGGACACCTCGCCCACCCCCGCGAGCCGCGCCTGCGCGCCCTGACCGACGAGCTGCTGCACGATCTCTCCGACGGCCGGACGCTGGAGGACTGCGCCGCCGCCCTTGGGATGGCGCCCCGGACGTTCGCACGGTTCTTCCAGCGCGAGACAGGCATGACCTTCGGTGCGTGGCGGCAGCAGCAGCGGCTCATGGAATCCACGCGCATGCTGGCTGCCGGCTCATCGGTGACCGAGGCGGCGTTGAAAGCGGGCTACGACAGCACCAGCGCGTTCATCGCGATGTTTCGCCGGGCGATGGGTGTGTCCCCGGGAAAGTTCTTCGCGGGTAAGCGGCCTCAGGCCGGCGCTGCGGCCTACACCTCGAGCAGCGGCCCGCCCTTGTCCAGCAGCTTGCCGTCGAGGGAAACGACGCTGGGCCGCTCTTCGCAGTAGCCACCCAGTTCGCACTTCTCGAACAGGAACGCGTTCTGTTCCTTGCTGTAGGCGATCGTCCAGGTGCCGATGACGACATTGCCCTCCCAGTGTTCGAGCTGGTTCTGCAGCACCTTCACCAGCGCCTCGATCTCTTTGCGTCCCACCGGAGCCCTCCCTCGCAAGCCGGCGCCGTCTGCGGAACGCCGTGGTCGTCTTCTCGTTCACCCTAGCAGACCGCCCGCTTCCACGCGCCCGCCGCTATAATCCTCCGACTCCACCAGCGAGCAGCCGGGTTGCCATGAACCTCTCCGTCGATATCGCTGCCGGCAAGCGCTCCCTCACGCTCGCCAATCCCGTGATGGTCGCATCGGGCACGTTCAGCTATGGCATCGACTACGCGAAGGTCTTCGACATCCAGCGCCTTGGCGCCATCGTCAGCAAGACCACCACACTCCTCCCTCGCGCCGGCAGCCCCGTCCAGCGTATCGACGAGACTCCCGCCGGCATGTTGAACTCGATCGGCCTCCAGAACGTCGGCATGTCCGTCCTGAAGCGCGATCTCGCTCCAATCTGGGCGCGCTGGAAAGTCCCCGTCATCGTCAGCGTCCTCGGCAGCACCGTGGACGAGTACGGCGAATGCGCCGCCGCGCTCGATGGCGTCGAGGGTGTCGCCGGCCTCGAGTTGAACATCAGCAGCCCCAACGCCCAGCAGGGCGGCATGGAGTTCGGCCAGGACCCCAGGGTTGCTGCCGCGGTGACGGCCGCCTGCGTCCGCGCCACCCAGCTACCGGTGATCGTGAAGCTCACGCCAAACGTCACCAACGTCGTGGAGATCGCCCGCCGCGTCGTCGACGCCGGCGCCAACGCCCTGTGCTGCATCAACACCCTTCAGGCGATGTCCATCGACGTCCGCACCAGGAAGCCCCGCATCGCGCGCACCTTCGCCGGCCTCTCCGGCCCCGCCATCAAGCCCGTCGCTCTTCGCATGGTGTGGCAGGTCTGTGGCGCCGTTGATGTCCCCGTGATCGGCTGCGGCGGCATCACTACGACAACGGACGCCCTGGAGTTCCTCATGGCCGGCGCCACGGCGATACAGGTGGGCACCGCGACGTTCCGCGACCCGCTCACGCCCATCCGCGTCCTTGACGGCATCGAGCGCTACCTGCGCGAGGAAGGCATCGACGATATCCGTGACATCATCGGCGCCGCCCGTCCTCGCTGAGCCACCGTGCCGCGCGAGTCGTTCCGTCGTACCGGGAACCGTGGTCGTCGCCTGCTATCCTGAGCCCACGGACGGACGGGGAGTAGCGCAGCCCGGTTAGCGCGCCTGCTTTGGGAGCAGGAGGCCGCCGGTTCGAATCCGGCCTCCCCGACCACCCTTACGCCCCTTACGCCCCAATCCAGCCTCGCGCGTTACAGACCGATACTCCCGGCAGCATGCCGGAGTACGGGCTTCTCCTTAGCCGACTCGAGCGGGCGCGCCGCGACCAGGTGCCCCAGGCGCTCGCGCGTCTCGTCGTCGTCGTGCTTTTCGTGGCTCTTTGGGGCGTGCTTTGGCTGCTCCGAATCCCCATGCCCCTGCCTTTCCTCGTCACCCTCCTCTGTGAGGGCGCCTTCTTCTGCCTGT
Organism: Dehalococcoidia bacterium; assembly: GCA_035286725.1. Lineage (GTDB taxonomy): Bacteria > Chloroflexota > Dehalococcoidia > DSTF01 > JACRBR01 > JACRBR01. Next base: position 4,916 of record DATECV010000105.1, read on the forward strand.
ACCTTCCCTTATTGCGAGTCTGGCGCACCGAGGCGGCTATCCGCCGCGCCTTTTACGTCATGCTCGCAGCCGAAATCGGGTTCCACACTGTCATGGTCTACTTTCTCGGCGGGATCACCTGGCTCGGGTCGTTCGCGTACATGTTCGGCCTCATCTTCACGAACATGTTCCTCGACCTTCGCCGCGGCCTCATCTACACCAGCGCCGCCGCCGCCGCCTTCGTCTCGCTGATCCTCTGGGATGCCACCGGCGTCGTTCCGCACTACGCCTACCTCGATCTCGGCCCCGACCGTTACTCGGACCCCAGGTTCGTCGCGACCTCGGCGCTCGGCGCGGTGGGTGTCTTCTTCAGCACGTACGCCTGGGTGAACTGGGTTGGCCGCCAGCTCCGTCGCGAACGTGACAACGCCCTCGGCATGCACGACGAGTTGATCCAGGCCCGCTACGACCTCGAGATGATGAACGCCAGCCTGGAAGTTCGTGTCCAGAAGCGCACCGCCGAGCTCGAGATGGCCGTCGCCGCGTTACGGGACGGCGAAGGCCTCCTGCGCTCGACGATCGAGTCGACCGCCGATGGAATCCTCGTCGTCGATGCGGAGGGCCACGTGGCGCACGCGAACGCCCGCTTCGGCCGCATGTGGCACATCCCCATGGAACTGCTCGAAACCCGCGACGACGAGCGGCTCCTCGCCTTCGTGATCGACCAGGTCGAAGACCCCGACAGCTTCGTCGCTAAGGTCCGCGAGCTCTACCAGTCGCCCGAGGAGAGCTTCGACGCCCTGCGCTTCAAGGACGGGCGCGTCTTCGAACGGTACTCCCGCCCGCTGATCAATGACGGCAGGATCGACGGCCGCGTCTGGAGCTTCCGCGATGTCAGCGAACGCAAGCGATTCGAGGATCAGCTCGTAGACCTGGCCAACCACGACCCCCTCACCGGTCTCTTCAACCGCCGCCGCTTCAACGAGGAGATGGAGCGCCAGCTCTCCTCCGCGCGCCGGTACAACGTGCCCGGCGCCCTCCTGTTTCTCGACCTCGACCAGTTCAAGGATGTGAACGACAGCCGCGGCCATCGCGCCGGCGACGAGCTGCTCATCGAGCTCGCTCGCCTCCTTCGGGAGCGCCTCCGCGATGCCGATACCGTCGCTCGTCTCGGTGGCGATGAGTTCGCTATTCTCCTCCCCCACACCAACGCTCTCCAGGCCTCCCTGGTTGCGGCGTCCGTCCTTGAAGCAATTCGCGGCCACACCTTCCAGATTGCCGGGGCACCCGTCGCGATTTCGGCAAGCATCGGCGTTGCCCTCTTCCCCGAACAGGCAGCCACCGCCGGCGAGCTCCTCTCCTGCGCGGATCTCGCCATGTACGAAGCCAAGGAGCAGGGCCGCAACCGCATCAGCGTCTTCGCCCAGACCCTCGATTGGCAGGCCAAGATCGAATCGCGCATCGGCTGGCAGCAGCGGATCCGCGAGGCGCTCGAGCAGGATCGGTTCATCCTGCACGCCCAGCCGATCCTGGATCTCGCCACGGACACCGTCAGCCAGTATGAGCTCCTGATCCGCGCCGCCGAGGTTGATGGCGAGCTCGTCCTCCCCGGCGTGTTTCTCGGTATCGCCGAGCGTTCCGGTTTGATCCAGGATATCGATCGCTGGGTCGTGTGCCGTGCGATCTCCATGATCGCTCGCGAGCGGGCCGCCGGGCGCCGGCTGCGTCTCGAGGTGAACCTGTCAGGCAAAGCCTTCGCGGATCCCGACCTTTACGCCGTGATCCAGCGCGAGATCGCACGCACCGGGATCGACCCATCGTGCCTCGTGCTCGAGGTCACGGAAACCGCGGCCATCGCCAATCTCGACGAGGCGCAGCGGTTCATCGAGGCCCTGCGCGCCGCCGGCTGCAGCTTCGCCCTCGACGACTTCGGCGTCGGCTTCTCCTCGTTCGCACACCTGAAATACCTGCCGGTCGACTACCTGAAGATCGACGGCAGCTTCATCCGCGATCTCGCGCGCAGTACGGTCGACCAGCACCTGGTCCGAGCCATCGTCGATGTCGCGCGCTCCCTCGGCAAGAAGACCATCGCCGAGTTCGTCGAGGACGAGGAAACGCTCGCCCTGCTCAGGCAGTTCGGCGTCGACTATGCCCAGGGCTTTCACGTCGGCCGCCCCGCTCCCCTGCCGGAGCCCGCGCCGGCGGCCGAAGTCGACGCCGCATAGCGCCCGTGTGGGGTCAACCCAACGCGCGGGCTTGTTCGCGCAGATAACGACCGCCGTACGTACATAGCGCGACCGAGACGCCGTCCGTCAACGCGCTCGTTGTCACGATGCGTATACCACGCAGGCTTCCGCCCCGTTGATGACGCCGTCCTGAAACGCGCCGATGCGCTGGAATGCGCTGCCGTGAGCCTCCGGATCTTCTTCCGGCGTGCCCGGCGCATCCCGGAACACAACGAACCCCGCGATCGCCTCGTCCAGGTCTCCCGGCGAGAGTGTGATGTTCTCGCTGTTCTCCAGGATCACGTACGCCACCCACGCACCGGCGAAGCAGTCGGCCTGCTGCTCCAGGTCGAACGTGGACGGCCCGGTGACCCCCACACGCGCCTGCACGGCGTGACCCCATTCGTGCGCGATCACCAAGGCCACCGCGAAGTCCCCGAAGTTGTCATACAGTTCCGGCATCAGCTCCTCGTCATCCCACGCGACATAATCGTCCGCCGGACAGTAGAACGCGTTGCCCGCGTACTCTTCCGCGTCCACGTCCTCGTCCCCGCACGCCGGGAGAGTGTCCGGTTCCGACACGTAGTACGGCCCGTACGCTGCCAGCGGCGTCCACTCCAATCCATAGACCTCGGGGAGCACCAGCGTCCAGTACGCCTCCAGGTCGGTCGTGATCAGCGGGGCGATATCGTCGTACGGCAGGTCGCCGCCGCTGTCGAGCTCTGCCTGCGAAGAGAACTCGAGCGGGATCACGATAGGTGGCTCGTTCACGTAGTCCGCGCACCGTGTGGCGCCCGTGCTATACCCCTCCTCGAACGCGTTTACGCGGTCGAATCCACTCCCGTGCGCGCTCGGGTCGTCGATCGCGGTTCCCGGCGCGTCACGAAACTGCAGATATCCGGCGATCGCCTCGTCGAGGTCGCCGGGCGAAAGGACGAGGTTAGAGCTGGCCCCGCTGTCCACGTACGACGTCCACGATCCCGCAAAGCAGTCCGCCTGCAGCTCCCTAAGGATCGTCGGACCCTCGACCTTGCCCCGCGCCTGGATCGCGTGACCCCACTCGTGCGCCAGCACAAGCGCCACCGCAAAGTCGCCGTAGTCGTTGAAGAGCTGCGGAAACAGCGTCTCCTCATCCCACGCAATGAAGTCGCCCAGCGGGCAGTAGAACGCGTTCCCGACCAGCTCCGACGGATCCGTGGCCGCCTCGCCGCACTGCGGCACGTCCCCGGTCGAGACGAAGTACGGCCCGATGTCAGACAGCGGCTCGTAGTCGATGCCGTAGATCTCCGGCACCTCGTTCGTCCAGAACTCCTCCAGGTCGGCGATCGTCAGGTTGATCAGGTCGTCGTAAGACAGCTCCTCGCCATCCGATGGCGTCTCCTCGTCGACCGGCGTCTCTTCTTCCGCCTCGGGTGTGGGCGTTTCCTCATCGACGGCCTCTTTCGTGCGCGTCGGCGCCGGCGCCTCGTCGTCGCCGCCGCAGGCCACCCCGATCGCCGCGGCTGCCGCCAGGAGCAGAATGAGTCCAAATCGAAACACGCCACACCTCCTCGTCTCCGCGTAATCGCGGGCGACGCCCGATGCTAGCACAGCCGCGCAAGGCCGAGAATCGGTGTGCTACAGTGGGAAGGCAGGACGCCGCCCGTTCGCGGCGTCTTCTGCTGTGTCCCGAATTGGAAGTTGTATGACGACTGAGACAACCACCGCATCGATTGCCCCGTCCGCCGTACGTGCGGACATCCGCAACATCGCCATCATCGCTCACGTCGACCACGGGAAGACCACGCTCGTCGACGCCATGCTCTGGCAGTCCGGCGTCTTCCGCGAGAACCAGGAGGTCGTCGAGCGCGTCATGGACTCGAACGACCTCGAGCGCGAGAAGGGCATCACCATCCTCGCCAAGAACACCGCCGTCCGCTACGGCGACGTGAAGATCAACATCGTCGACACGCCCGGCCATGCGGACTTCGGCGGCGAGGTCGAGCGCACGCTAAAGATGGTCGACGGTGTCCTCCTGCTGGTCGACGCCAGCGAGGGCCCCCTGCCCCAGACGCGCTTCGTGCTCAAGAAGGCCCTGGAGCTGGGGCTGCCGCCGATCGTCGTGATCAACAAGATCGACCGCAAGGACGCGCGCCCGCAGGAAGTCCTGAACGAGATCTACGACCTCTTTATCGACCTCGACGCCACCGAAGACCAGCTCGACTTCCCGGTCCTCTACACCATCGCCCGCGACGGCATCTGCCGCACCTCGCCCAATGGCGAGGACCACCAGCTCAAGCTGCTGTTCGACGAGATCCTCCGCAGCATACCGGCGCCGCAATACGATACGACGGCGCCGCTTCAGATGCTCGTCCTCAACCTCGACTACTCGGAGTTCGTCGGCCGCCTCGCGATCGGCCGCATCGTGAACGGCACGCTGGTCCCAAGGCAGGAGATCGCGCTGCTGCGCGCCGACGGCGCCGTCGACAGGGCGCGCGTCACTTACCTCTACGCATTCGAAGGCCTCGAGCGCACCGAGGTGCCGGACGCCGGCCCCGGCGACATCGTCGCCCTCGCCGGCTTCGCAGAGGCGCACATCGGCGACACGATCACGGATCCGGAAAGGCCGCTGCCGCTCGAGCGCGTGCACGTGGACGAGCCGACGGTCAGCATGTACTTCTCGATCAACACTTCGCCGTTCGCGGGTAAGGACGGGCAATTCGTCACGTCGCGGAACCTCAAGGATCGCCTCGAGCGGGAGATCCTCACGAACGTCGCCTTGCAGGTGGAGCCCGCGGAGTCCGTGGACGCGTTCAAGGTGTCGGGCCGGGGCGAGCTGCAGATGGCCGTCCTGGTGGAAACCATGCGCCGAGAGGGCTTCGAGCTCTCCGTGAGCAAGCCCGAGGTCATCACCCGCGAGATCGACGGCCACCGCCACGAGCCGATGGAGTCGCTCGTCATCGACTGCCCGGAGGACTACGTCGGCGTCGTCACGCAGGCGATTGCCATGCGTAAGGGCCGGATGTCGAACATGACCAACCACGGCACCGGCCGTGTACGGCTGGAGTTCAACATCCCCTCGCGCGGGCTCATCGGTTTCCGCAGCCAGTTCCTCACCGAGACCCGCGGCACCGGCCTGCTGAACCACATCTTCGAGGGCTACGAGCCGTGGCAGGGCGAGATCCCGCACCGCACGAACGGCGCGCTCGTCGCTGACCGCACGGGCGCCGTGACGTCGTACGCCATCGCGGGCCTCCAGGACCGCGGCGAGATGTTCGTCGAGCCGGGCGAAACGGTGTACGAGGGCATGGTCGTGGGCGAGAACGCGCGTGAGCAGGACATCGACGTCAACATCACGAAGGAAAAGAAGCAGACCAACATCCGCTCGTCGACCTCGGATATCGCCATCCAGCTCATTCCCCCGCGCAAGCTCTCCCTCGAGCAGGCCCTCGAGTGGATCAGCGACGACGAGATGCTCGAAGTCACCCCGAAGTCCCTCCGCATCCGCAAGCGCCTCCTCGGCCAGACAGACCGCGCCCGCGACGCCCGCAAGAACTGACGGGGCGCTCTTCGCCGAAAGATGCTCCTGACATGTGGCGTCAGTAATCGATCTTCGCGCGGCCACTTTCCATTGCACGTCTTGTCGGATCGGAATACGTTAACAGTGACACTGAGGGAGCAACCCAGAAGGGAGTTCGATCATGAGTTCACGAGCAGAAACGCTCGCCAGCAAGGTGGAGCAGGCAAACAACGACCTGTTGAAGGCGATCGAAGGGAGCAGCGACGATCAGTGGCGCGCCACATGCGCCGACGGTGTTTGGACGCAGGGGTTTGCGGGCTTTCATGCGGCAAGCAGCATCAGCTTCATCAGCGGCATGGTGCAGGGGATCGCCTCCGGCGAGCCGTTCACCCCCACGACGCTCGAAGTCATCGACGAGGGCAACGCGGCACAAGCGAAGGAGCACGCCGGCTGCACAAAACAGGAGACGATCGCGCTCATCCGCGCCGCTGGCCCCGCCTCCGCAGCGATGGTGCGCGGACTTAGCGACGAGGCCTTGGACCGAAGGGCTCAGCTGCTGGTAGGCATGCCGGAAATGACCGTCGAGCAAGTGATCGAGATGCTGATGGTCGGTCACGCCGCCGGCCACACCCAGAGCATCGTCAATGCCCGCTGAACTGCTGCGTCGGTGACTGCGGACGAAGCCATCGCCGAGCTCCGCCAACACGCCAATCCGAAGAACGTTGAGGGCATGGCTCGCTTCGGTATCTCATCCAGCGGCACGCTCGGCATCTCCCTCCCGACGCTCCGTGCCATCGCCAGGCGTTGCGGCCGCGACCACGCGCTCGGCATCTCCCTCCGGGACAGCGGCATCCACGAGGCCAAGCACGTCGCCGTCATGGTCGAGGACCCGAAGACCGTCGCGAGGAAGCAGCTCGAGTCCTGGGTGCGTGACCTCGACTCATGGGACGTCTGCGACGGATTCTCGATGGGCTTCGTCGACCGCACGCCGTTCGCCTACGATCTCGCGATGAAGTGGAGTCACGACAAGCGCGAGTTCGTGAAACGCGCCGCCTTCGCCACGATGGCCGGACTCGCCATCCACGACAAGAAGGCCCCCGACGAGAATCGGCTTCAGTTCCTCCCCGTCATCCGCCGCGAGGCTGGCGACGATCGGAACTTCGTCCGCAAGGCCGTCAACTGGGCCCTCCGCCAGATCGGCAAACGCAACCTGGCCTGCAACGCTGCCGCCATCCCCTGCGCCGAACAGATCCGCGCCGATGGCACGAAGTCGGGCCGCTGGATCGCCTCCGACGCCCTCCGCGAACTGCGATCGGACGCGGTGCAGGCCCGGCTGCGTGCGGCTGCCGCGAAGTCCCGCGCCGCGAAGCGCGCTCGTCGATAGCTGTCCCGTTCCGCATTCGCCCGTTGCTGTAGTGCCCTTTGCCCGTTTCTGTTTGCTCTTTTCCCAAAGTGATCTGGCCCGCTTGTAGATGGCCATGCGAAGCCGTACGCTCGCTCCCGGCAACGTCCATCGCACTGGTTGCGGCCGCTGGCTAGGCCGGCCGACGCGACGACGGCCGCGAGAACATGAAGACTGCCGAGCCGCGTATCTGAGTCGCGATCGCGTGAATCTGGAAAAGAGATTCTTATCGAAACAGCTATAAAGGGGGCCAGCGGCGCCGAGCGAAAAACTGCCGAGCAATTTCGCCGCACCGGTGCTGCTCAGGGGCGTCGTCCGTCCGCGCCTAGCCCATAGCTTCCGCCGTGGATACATTGCCCCGCGCCGTATCAACGATGCCCGATCCACCCGCCCGCCCACCGCAGCCCGGAGGCCCCATGCCGAAGTTCGAGATCTCGCTCGCCGCGTGGTCGCTGCACAGGATGTTCTTCGCCAAGGAGATCGACCAGATGGGCATGGTCGACTTCACCGCGAAGCACGGCATCAGCGGTTTCGAGATGGTGAACACGTTCTTCCCGTCGCCGCAGTATGTCTATCTTAAGCAGCTAAAGCAGCGCGCCGACGACCAGGACCTGAAGCTGCTCCTCATCATGTGCGACGGCGAAGGCAGCATGGCGCAGCCGGAGAAGGAAGGCCGCGAGCAGGCGGTGAAGAACCACTATAAGTGGGTCGACATCGCGGCCGTCCTCGGCTGCCACGCCATCCGCTGTAACACAGGCGCCCGCGAGGGTGATGCCGACGCACAGGACCGCTGCGCCGAGTCCTTCGCCGCCCTCGTCGCGTACGCCGATGCCGCCGGCATCAACGTCCTCATCGAGAACCACTGGGGCCTCTCGTCCGAGCCTGAATGGCTGATGGGACTCATGCGCAAGGCAAGCCACCCCCGCTTCGGCACCCTGCCCGACTTCGGCAACTTCCCCGACACCGTCGACCGCTACGCCGCCGTCGGGCAGATGATGCCGCTCGCGAAAGCCGTCAGCGCCAAGTGCTACGACTTCGACGACGCCAGCGGCGACGAGACGAAGATCGACTTCGCGAAGATGATGGGCATCGTGCTCGGTGCCGGATACAACGGCTACGTCGGCATCGAATACGAAGGCGAGCGCCTCTCCGAACGCGACGGCATCCTCGCCTGCAAGAAGCTGTTGGAGCGCTACCAGTAGAAGGGCGCCGATTCCGTACGGACAGGTCTTTAGACCTGTCCTCGTCATATAGGGAGGAAGTGTTTCATGTCTGACGCGCCGCGCATCGCCGTCATCGGCGCCGGATGGGCCGCCCGCATCGCCCACCTCCCCGCCTACGCCGCCAACCGCGTCACTCCGGTCGCCATCGCCGACCTTAACACCGCCGTCGCCGATGTCGAGGCGAAGAAGCACGGCATCGCCAACGTCTACGCCGATTGGCGTGAGATGATCGCGAAGGAGAAACCCGACGCCGTCAGCGTCTGCGTCCCCAACGTCTACCACCGCGAGCTCGTCCTTGGCTGCCTTGAGGCCGGCGCGCACGTGCTGTGCGAGAAACCCATCGCCACCAGCGTGGCCGAAGCGAAGGAGATGTTCGCCGCCGCGAAGTCCGCCGG
>DATECV010000106.1:0-13100 GCA_035286725.1 Dehalococcoidia bacterium
GTGAGGCAGGCGAACCGCAGCGCCTCATCCACCGCGTTCTCGTCGCCGACGTCGACGAGCAGGCCGGTCGCGCGATCGCGTCCGCCGAACTCGTCGGCGGCCTTCGCGGCGCCCGCAGCGTCGAGATCGGCGATGACGACGGCGGCGCCTTCGGCGGCGAAGCGCTCGGCGATGGCGCGGCCGATGCCGGAGGCGGCGCCGGTCACGAGCGCGACTTTTCCGGTCAACGGCTTCGGGGGCGGGAGGCGGCGCAGCTTCGCTTCTTCCAGCGACCAGTATTCGACGCGGAACTTCTCGGACTCGGGGATCGGTTCGTACGTCGAGAGCGCCTCGGCGCCGCGCATGACGTTGATCGCGTTGACGTAGAACTCGCCGGCGACGCGGGCGGTCTGGGCGCCGGCGCCGAGGGAGAACATGCCGACGCCGGGCGCCAGCACGATCGCCGGATCGGCGCCGCGCATCGGCGGGGAGTCCGGCGTGGCGTGGCGGGCGTAGTAGGCGGCGTATTCGTCGCGGTATTCGGCGAACAGCTCGCGCAGGCGGGCGGCGATCGTTGGGTATGCGGCACTGGCGTCCGCCAAGGAGGGCGCAGCAGGCTGCGCCCCTACGGGTGGTGACTGCGTTACCGGAACATCGAGGAAGAGGGGGCGGATCTTGGTGCGGAGGAAGTGGTCGGGGCACGAGGTGCCCTTCCGTGAGAGCGCGGGCGCCTTCTCGCGCGCCATGAAGTCTAGGACAACGCCGGAATCATCGAAGTGGCCGACGACGTGCCTGTCCGTGGAACAGAGGCCGCGAATGAAGGGGGCGAGATCGGCGGCGATGCGGCGGCGTTCGGCCCGCGGCAGCGGCTGGCGGCCGGGCACGACGGGCCCGAAGGGCTCGGGGCGGCCGCGCTCTGCGATGAAGCGCTCGGCGCGGGCGATGATGTCGAGGGTCGTGCGCTGGCAGTCGCCGGAGGTGTCGGCCCACGCCGAGAGGCCGTGGCCGCCGAGCACCATGCCCTTCACGCCGACTCCACCTTCGAGATATGCGGCCTCCATCATCATCGCGAGCTCGAAGCCGGGGCGCTGCCACGGGATCCAGGCGACCTCGCCGCCGAAGCACTCGCGCGTGAGGCGCTCGCCGTCGGCCGCAGTGGCGAAGGCGATGATGGCGTCGGGGTGGACGTGGTCGACGTGGCGGGCGGGGATGAAGGCATGCGAGGCCGTGTCGATCGAGGGGGCGGCGGTCTGCGGGCCGAAGCAGCAGTGGCCCTCGAGCAGCGGGAACATCTCGTCCTCGTGCGCGACGCCGACGAAGTCTCGCGCCTTGTCCGAGCGGTACCGGCCGCGCGAGGCGAGGATTCGGTCGAGGTTCAGCACGGCGAGACCGGGACGGGTGAGCGTGCCGAGATCACCGCCGCTGCCCTTGATGTAGAGCAGCGTGACGGGCTCGCCGGTCGCCGGATCGACGCCGGGCAGCTTCACCGACGTATTGCCACCGGCGTAGTTCGTGACGCGCGGGTCAGCGCCCAGCGCGTTCGAGCGGGCGAGCAGCGCCTCGACCTCGGCGTCGATGGACGAGGGGGAGGGGGCGATGGCCATGCGGGTATTGTATGCGGCGGTCAGGAGGCAGGGGCGGGCGAGTGCTCGGCGAGAAAGTCGCAGATCGCCCGCGGAAACTGCGGCTGGCCGACGGCGGTGAGGTGGTCGCCCGGGATCAGCACGTGCTTCGCGCCCGGGATGGCGGCAGCCAGCTTGCCGGCCGGACCGGCGAGCGTATCGCCTTCGCCGATCAGCACCATGACGGGGAGCGTCACATCGGACAGCCTGGCGGGCTCGAACGAGCCGCGGAAGGCGCGCTGGATGGCGGCGAGCGCCAGCAGGTCGTTGCCTGTCGCCTCCGCGAAGGCGCGGAACCCTCGCGCGACCTCGTCCTCGGCCGCGCCGCCGACCGGCGCCTCCAGCGCGCGGGCGATCGCCTCGCCGCGCGCGGCGCTCCAGCCGCCCAGCAGGCCGTCGCCGACGCCGGCGAGGATCACGCTGCGAAAGCGTTCGGGATGGAGGACCAGGAGCGTGGCGGAGACGAAACCGCCCATCGAGTAACCGGCGAGGTCGGCCCGCGCGACGCCGAGGTGGTCCATCAGGGCGAGCACGTCATCCGCCATCGCAGCGCCGCCGTACGCCGCCGGGTCGTGGGGCTTGCCGCTCTTGCCGTGACCGCGGCAGTCGAGCGCGATGACCCTGCGTCCAGCGGCGATGAGCGCGTCGATGACGCCGGGAGCCCGCCAGTTGCCATCGAGGCTGCTGGCGAAGCCGTGTACGAGGACGACGGGCGGGCCTTCGCCCTCGACTGGGACAAGGCGCGAGACTTCGTCGATGTAGTTGATCTCGACGCCGTTGCTGGTGATGGCCGGCACGGGGCGGCTCCTCTCGATCAGGCCGGCTGCGTGAGACCGGCGCGCATTTCGCTCGCGGAGACACTGGCAGTCGATTCGATGATGCGGATGGCGGCGCGGGTGACGGCGGGAAGGCTGGGGCGGTTGATCTTGTCGAGCGTGTCTATCGAGTCGAACAGGTAGAACGGCGCGACGAGGTAATGAACAAGGGGGACGCCGGCGAGGTGGAAGTCGGCGCCGTCGGTCGTCGGCTTCTCGCCGAATGCTTCCGGCGGGAGGATGAGCGAGCGGCGGAGGTCCTCGGCCTCGATGGCGGCGCGGACGGCATCGTGCAGGCGCGGGATGCGCGAGGTGAACCACCAGCGGACTTCGGGCTCGCCCGTCGCGCGCAGGACGCCGTCCTCCCCTTCGGCGATCTCGTTGGCCGCGTGCTCCAGGTGTACTTCGAGGACGCAGCGGTCGAGCTCGGCGCGGTGAGTGGCGACGAAGGTGCGCTGACCGGCGCCGCCCGCCATATGGCCGGAGTTCACGAGGAACACCATGCGGTGCGGGCGCCCGGACTGCGGGACACGCGACCAGTATGCGGCCTGCGCAAGCACCAGCGAGATGCCGGACGAGTCCTCCACCGCCGACGACCACGGGCCGTCGTGGTGCGAGCCGACGATCACGGTCTCCTCGTCGGCGCCCGGCAGCTCGCCGACGATGTTGTACGCGGTGATGGCGCCGCCCACGGCCTCGGTGCTGACGCGCACCCGCACGGGGCCGGCGGACAGCAGCTCGCGCAGGCGCGCGCCGTCGCTGCCGCTGATCCAGACGCCGGGAATGGGACGGTGCTCGCCGTCGTAGGGGACGTAGTACTCGCGGCGGTCGCCGGGATAGGCGTTGAGGACGCCGATGAACGCGGCGGCGCCGGCCTCAATGGACGGCTCCATGACCGCCTGGAACTCGCGCCCAAACGGCTGGATGTGCGTGCCGGTCGCGAAGGTGGCCGCAGGGTCGTAGGACCACGTCGAGAAGCTCTTCTCCATGATGGTGTGGGGGACGCGCATCAGCGTCACGTCGTACAGGGAGGCGGCGCCGCGCACCTTCCCCGGATCGGCGCGGTCGAAGGCCACGAGGTCGAGCTCGAGGCCGCCGGCGTCCGCAGCGAGCGGCAGCGGGAAGCAGGGGACGTCGAGGGTGCGACCGTCCGCTGCCGTGACGGTCAGCGAGGCAGCCTTCGGCTCCCAGTACGGCATCTCGACGGGCTCGGCGCGCACGCGCTCGAGGCCCAGAGTGCGGAACTGCTGCTGGATCCAATCCTCGGCCCAGCGGTCGGCGGGGTAGCCGGGGCGGCGGATGCCGTGGCCGAAGACCTCTTCGAGCCAGGCGAAGATCGTGTCCTCGGATGGGATATGGGCGTCGTGCACTGAGGCAGCCTAACCGGGGCACGCGCCTGCGCCAACCGGCCACACGGCAGGAGGCGCGGCGTGATACCGCGCCTCACCGTGCAACGCTGACACCGGCGATTTCGCGACCGCCTTCCGTCCGGGACCGCGGCGCTCAGACCGACCAGAGCGGGTAGCGCTGGGCGCGGCGCAGCTTGAAGTCCGTGTCCGAGAGCTGGAAGCCGTGCGTGCGGATCTTCTTCAGGATCAGGTCGAGCTGCTTCCGCTCGGGCGAGGTGATCGCCTTCGCGAACAGGTCTTCGTAGAGCTGCTCCGAGATGCTGACGATCTCGGCGGCGACTTCCTTGCCCTTCGGTGTGAGCTCGATGCTGACCGCGCGGCGGTCATCGGGATCGGGGGCGCGGCGCACCCAGCCGTGAGCCTCGATGCGGTTCAGGATGCCGGTGATGCTCTGGGTCTCCTGGAACAGCAGGGTGGCCAGCAGGCTGGGCCGCAGCGGCTTTTCGGCGAAGTGCAGCAGGCCCAGAACGCGCGCCTGGGACGCGGAGATGCCCAGGTGGTAGAACCGCCGCTCCAGCAGCTTGTACGACATCCAATAGAGCTCCGTGACCAGAACCCACGGGCCCATCTGCTGCAGAATCTTCGTGTCCATGCTGGCCGCCTTCGTTTCCGGTGACATAGTTCCCTTCCTCCTCTCAGCCTCGAAGGCGGGTCGAGCGCCTGGAGCGCGGCCTTGCGCCCTTCGGTACGCGCTCCGTGGCGCGCCGCTCTCCACCCACCATCGGCACGGACGGGCGGGGAGCGCCGTGCTGGAGCCGCCGGATTCCAGGAGTGACCGACCTCCGTTTGGGGGACCCAACTCGTGTGCGAACCCCCATAAGCTCCGTTTGTACGATAGTTCTCGCGGTGAGTCAATAGCGGGGAATCCGGAGCGAAGTTGTAAGGAATTGGAGCCGCCTAGGATGGCGTCAAATGGAGGGCACATCCATTCGTCCGCCGTTCTCGGCGCTGCATCCCCGGTTCACCCCGGGCGAGGAGGTCGTGTTCGCCCTTGACCGGGCGGAGTTCTGGGTGGGGGCTCGCACCCCACGGCGGAAGCCGCGATGGGGCATCGGCCGGATCCTCGACTGGCGCACCGATGCACAGGACATCATCTACACCCTCAGCATCCGGTTCGCCGCGCGGCCTCTCCTCTGCCGCGTCCTGGAATGTGACATCGAAGGGCTGGCCTGAGGCGCCTCAGTCCCGTCCCGGCGTGCCCTCAGCCACCCGCTCACCCTCGAACTCGCCTCGAAACCCCTGATAGCCGAAGCCAGCCTCCGCGCGGACCCAGTGCAGCTCGGCCCACCAGAGGAGCAGGCCGACGGAGAGCGCGCCCAGCGTGTCGGACACGATGTCGTTGGCGGTGTCCCAGCGGCCGTTGACGCGGGCGGAGTTGAACACCTTGTCGCCCAGGAACTCGTAGCCCTCCCAGCCGACGCCGATGGCCACGCCGACGGCGATGGACCACATGAGCCGGTCCATCGCCGGCCAGGCGAGATCGCCGCGGCGGGAGAGGCAGCGCAGGCAGTCGTAGATGCCGGCGGTGAAGGCGGCGACACCGGCAAAGTGCGTGAGCTTGTCGTACGGGCCGATCTGGGCGTAGAGGTTGCCGTCGGTGCCCAGGACATCGGCGAACGCGCAGAACACAGCGACGCCGTGGGTCAGCCACGAGAGCCCGCCCTGCCGCGCGAACACGACCTCGCCGCCGACGAGCAGCACCAGGAACACCGCAACCTGGCCGCTGAGATAACCCCAGAAGTCGGTGAAGCCGGGCGTGAGGCGCTGGGCGATCAGCAGGTAGGCCAGCAGGCCGCCAAGCGAGAGGAACGAGAACAGCGCGCGCCGGTTCTCGCCCAGCGTGACCCACGTCTGCAGCGCGGCATCGGCGATCGCGCGGGCCGCGCTGCCCGTGACGCGCACCGTCCGCGCGGCGCTTCGGCGCAGACGGGCGTTCGGGCTCAGCAGCAGCGCCGGTCCCGCGGTGAACGCGGCGCCGACGACGCCATCGATCCAGAAGTGGTTGCCGGTGGCGATGACGGTGAACAGCATGAGCGGACCGAGGGCGCAGAGCAGCACGGCGCCCCGCCATCCGCCGGCGCTGCGGCCCAGCACCAGGCCGACGGCGGCCATCCAGCCGACGTGCAGGCTGGGGATGGCGGCGTACTCGTTCGCGAAGGCGTGCTCGCGTCCCATCAGCGCGATGGTGTCGATGATGCCCGCATCGGGCGTGAGCCGTGGCGGAGCGGCGGGGAACAGGGCGATCGTCGGAAGGGCGAGCAGCACCGAGATGCCGAGGCTGTTGCGCAGCAGGCGATAGTTCGGCTCGTCGGTCACCCACAGCCACAACAGCGACGCGGCGACGATCGCGAGAAAACCGAACGAGTACACCCAGTTGACGATCCGTGTGAGCGCCTGTGACCGCAACACCCACGACTGGAGATCGGGCTCCACGTACAGGCCGAGGCTCCGCTCGAAGTCGATCAGACGCCCGGTGGTGGAGAGCGCCGACGCCGCGTCGGACTCGACGATGAACCGGCCCGCGGTGTACAGCGCGAGGCCGCCGAGCACGAGGAGGAGCTGGAGGGCGAGCGGCCCCGCCGGCCGGCGGGCGGACAGGCCGGCGAAACGTGCGCGCGCCAGCAGGGCCAGCGCCGCGGCGGCGCCGGCGAGCGGGATGGCCACGTTGCCGACGATGGCGAACGCGGTGAGGGCGAGCGCGGCCGTGAGCCAGCCGAACCCGTCGCCCACGGCGCGGCGGCCGGCCAGCACGGTGGTGACGCTGGCGCAGGCGAGCACCGCGGCCTGGGCCGTCGAGTCGGGCGTATGGAACGCAAGCGCGGCGGCCAGTGTCACGCGACCTCCTGTCGTTCCGTGTTGGCGTGCCGTTGGCGAGCCGGTTCCGTCGTTGGTGAGGAGTACCCGAACCAGCTTACAACGCCGAAGGGTCGCTTGGCCCGGCGTTAAGTCAAGCGATGCCGAGGCTCCTGACACCGCCGGACAGGAGTCCGGCCGTCCGGGCCCTCCTCGCACAGTTCACGGGCGCTTCAGCGGTTCACGGGCGCTTCAGCAGTTCGGGTGCCTCCAAGGCAAGCCGGGCAGATTCGTCACGAACGGCGTCCTACTTGCTCCCCCTATTCCCCCTGCGGTCCGCGCGGTCGATCATGGGACTGAAGGGAGTCCCGATGACCGTCGCACTCATGGCGCTCGCCGGATTCGCGGCCGGATTCGGCCTGGACGCCATCATCGCCAAGCTGGCGCGCGAGCCGTACGAGCACCCCGACATCGACGAATCCGAACCGGATGGCGGGCCAGGCGCGTTGAGCCTGGCGAGCGAGCACGGCGCGCTCGACCTGCCCGGCCTGCTGGACGGCCGCTCGCTGTACCGCACCGCGGCGGTCATGCTGGCGACGGCGGGTCTGTTCGCGCTCATCGGCGCGCGGTACGAGGGGAGCGACGGCCTGCACCTGGCGATCATCGCGGGATACGTGGCGGCGCTGATCGTGTGCGCGTCCACCGACATCCTGGCGTTCCGCGTGCCGAACGTGATCACGTACCCGGGCATCGTGGCGGCGCTGGCGCTGGGTATGACGATGCCGGACGCATCGCGGCTGGGCGTGCTGTCCGGCGGGCTGCTGTTCGGCGGGCTGCTGCTCATCCCATCGCTGCTGGCGCGGGGCATGGGGATGGGCGACGTGAAGCTGGCGTTCTTCGTGGGCTTCGCGCTGGGGCTGGGGTTCGTGGTGCCGGCGATGCTGTACATGGCGATCGGGGGCGGCATCGCCGCCGTGGTGCTGCTGGTGACGCGCGTGCGGAACCGTCGCGACCCGATCCCGTACGCGCCGTTCATCGCGGGCGGCGCGCTGATCGTGATCCTGACACAAGGGGTGGCGTTCACGGGGCTGTGACGCACTTGCAGCGGCCGACCGCCGCTTCCACGCTCCGAGCATGTGCTGCCGCTATCGCAACGGCAGCGTACGTGTCACCACGAGATTCTTCCCGAACGGCAGACATCCGGTACCGCGTTGCTACGCTCAGAATGACGGGCGGCGTGCCGGTATGATCATCGGCCATGGGCTATTACCACGAGCAGGGGCCGCGTAGCGAGGACAAGGGGCCCGGGTGCCTGGATGCGATCGTCATCACGCGGGTGGTGTTCGGGCTGCTGTTCTGGCCCGTGGCGGCGCTGATGCTCGTCATCGTGGACCTGGGCGCGATCTTCTACTTCTTCACGGTACACCCGGCGCTGGCCCTGATCCCCATCTCGCTCACAGCCGTGGCGCTCTGGCTGTTCGCGCGTTGGGAGCAGCGCCGGTTCGGCCCGCCGTCCGATGAACACGACCACACACGCTTCAATCGATGAGGCGCAGCCCCCGCAGGGCGTCGTGAAGCTGATCGAGCGCATCGATGCGGGCGTGCGGCCTGGCGCCATCGAGTGGCTTATCGCCGATCTGCACGGTCCAGAGGCCGGCGCGGCGCGAACCGAAGACGTCGAGCACGGGCTCGTCGCCGACGAAGGCAGCTTCGCCCGCGGTCAGCCCGAACTCGTCGAGCGCGCCCTCGAAGATCGCCTGTGACGGCTTCGACAGCTCCACCTCGTCCGAGAACACCGTCGCGTCGAGGTGGCGAAGCAGGCCGAAGCCCTCGAGGATCTCGCGCAGGACGAAGCCGGGCGTGGCGCCGGCGTTGGAGATGAGGCCGGTGGCCAGGCCGCGCTGCTTGATGCCGGCGAGGGCGTCCGCGGCGCCGGGCATGATCACGGGGCGATACTCGAGCGCCGGCGAGAGGACGGCGTCGTCGAGGAGGCGCCAGCCGTCATCGTCGAGACGGTCGGGCAGCTCTTCATCGACGTGGCGGAGGAAGAGCACGGTGCGACCGCGGGCGGAGATGTCGACCTCGCCCGCGTGGATCTTCTGGAGCTCCATGCCCGCGACGATGAAGCCGGCTTCGACGTCCGCGCGGTCACAGGCGAGGCCCAACTTGGCGAGCGCGTCGTGCGCCCTCTGGACGCGCAGGAGGCGGCGTTGCTCGCCGATGTCGGGGTCGTCGTAGATGAGCGTGCCCCAGAGGTCGAAGTAGACGGCGCGAATCACGCTGTACCCCCCAATGCAAAACCGCCGGCTGGTGACCGGCGGTCTGTCGCGTTCGTGCTGCTCCCGGTCCTATCCGACGACGGCGGGCATCTGGTGACCGCAGTTCGCGCAGAACTTGGCCGCGGCCAGGTTCTTCGCGCCGCACTCGCTGCAGAAGGCCGCATCGGCCGGCGCGGCAACGTCGGCGCTCGGCGCGCCGAGGTCCGAGGCGCTCGCAGACGGCGGCGCTGACACCGAGGCGTCGGTCGATGGCTTGTCGTCGTCGTTGGCGCTCTTGCGGAACTCCCGGATGCCCTTACCGAGCGCGCCGCCAACTTCGGGCAGGCGGCCGACACCGAAGACAAGGATGACGATGAAGGCGATGATGAGAAGCTCGGGAACGCCGAGCGGCCCAAGTCCAGCAAGCAACGGCATAGTTGGTCCCTCCCTCGGGAAGCAGGATCAGCGTATCACCGGCCCTCGTTCGGCGGCAAGCGCGTCAGCAGCGCAGGTGGTTTGACCGCCTGCTCTGCTGACGTACCACGCACGTTGACGCGAAGGCCGCGCGTTTGGCCGGGCTAAGCCGCATCTGGTACGATCCGGTGCCGTCGGGGTGTAGCTCAGCCAGGCTAGAGTGCACGGTTCGGGACCGTGAGGTCGGCAGTTCAAATCTGCCCACCCCGACCATCCTTGTGTCAGACGAGGCGCCCGCGGGCGCCTCTTTTCACGCCCACCGCGCGCCCGTAGGCTGGACCCATGACCGCCCTTGACGTGTACGCCGACGACGAGCTGGCCGCCCTGTACGACCTGGTCTACGGCGACTTCGACGACGATCTGGAGATGTACGAGCAGTTCGCCCGGCGCGGGGAGCTGCCTTCCCTCGAGATCTGCGCCGGCTCGGGGCGGGTGGCGCTCCACCTGGCGCGGCAGGGGTTGCACGTCGTGGGCGTCGACGCCTCGCTGCCGATGCTGGCCCGGCTGGAGGCGCGGCTGGACCACGATGTGGCGCGCCGGGTGCGCCTGGTCGAGGGGGACATGCGCACCTTCGACCTTTCGCCCGAGAAGTTCGACCTGGTCTTCTGCGCCTTCGGCAGCTTCGAGCAGCTCCTGACGGCGGAGGACCAGGCCGCGTGCCTGCGGACGGCGGCGCGTCACCTCGCGAAGGGCGCGATCTTCGTGGCCGAGCTGCGTTCGCTGACGGCGATCGACTGGGACGCCGAGCCGCGGCTGCTGTTCGAGTGGACGCGGCCGGACCCGCGGACGGGCGAGCCGATCACGAAGCTCCGATCGATCAGCGCGTCGCGGTCGCGGCAGGTGACGGTGGACACGGTGATCTTCGACCGCACGGCTGCCGACGGCACGGTGCGGCGGCGGCAGATCGAAGTGGTGATGCGGGCGGTCGGCCGGTACGAGCTGGAGTACCTGCTGGAGCGCGCCGGCCTGCGGCTTTCGGCGCTGTACGGCGATACCTCGCTCTCGCCCTACACGGACGAGAGCGATAGCATGATCGTCGTGGCGGAGCTGGATCAGCGGTAAGGCAACCGCGCGGGCTAAAAAGCCCGCTCTACGTCGTCACTAAGCGAGGCGGAGGGAGCCGGGCGCTTGTTAATCGCACTGGACGCCATGGGCGGCGACTTCGCACCGGCCGAGATTGTGGCCGGTGCTTTGCTTGCACAGCGCGAGCTCGATGTGGAGGTCGCGCTCGTCGGCGACAAGGAGATCATCGAGGCGGAGCTGACGAAGCTGGGCGAGACGCCGTCGAAGTTCCAGATCGTCCACGCCAGCCAGGCGATCGCGATGGACGAGCACCCGGCGCAGGCCGTGCGTACGAAGAAGGACGCCTCGATCAACGTGGCGATGGACCTGGTGAAGCGCGGCGTGGCGTCGGCGTTCGTCTCGGCCGGGAACACCGGCGCGGTGATGGCGTCGGCGCTGATGACGCTGCAACGCATCCACGGGATCGAGCGGCCAGCGTTGGGCACGGTGGCGCCGTTCAGCGAGCGCGGGGTGTTCGTGCTGGACGTGGGCGCCAACGCCGACGTGAAACCCAGCTACCTGGTGCAGTTCGCGCAGATGGGCAGCATCTACGCAGACCGGGTGATGGGCGTGCGCAACCCCCGCGTCGCGCTGCTGAACATCGGCGGCGAGGACACGAAGGGCAGCGAAATGGCGCAGGACGTACACGCACGCCTGCGGGAACACGCCGAGATCAACTTCGTCGGCAACATCGAGGGCGGTGAAGTACACATGGACCGCGCCGACGTCATCGTGACCGACGGTTTCACCGGCAACGTGGCGGTGAAGGTGACGGAGGGCGTCGCCGACTTCATCTTCCGCGAGCTGCGGACGGCGCTGACATCGAAGCTGCAATACAGGCTGGCGGCGCTGATCCTGCGTCCGGGCCTGCGGCCGATGCGGGACCGCATGGATCCGGGGTCGTACGGGGGCGTCCCGCTGCTGGGCGTGAACGGCATCGTGTTCATCGCGCACGGCAACAGCGACGCGCGCGCGGTCAAGAACTGCATTGCGCGCGCGAAAGAGGCGGCGTCGTCGGGGATGCTGGACCAGATCCGGGGGGCGCTGGGGCGCAGGAGCTAGTCAGCTTGTCAGCTTGTCAGCGGGTCAGCGGGTCAGGTGGTCAGCTGGTCAGCCTGTGAAATGTTTGCTTCAGCCTTTGATATCGTGTCGGTCGGAGGCGCGGACCATGGTCGCTAAGCCTGAAGAAAAGCCCACGGTGAAGAAGCCCAAGAATCTGGACCTCAAGAAGGCGCGCGAGGTCAGTAAGCGGGTGATCAAAGAGAACACAGCGTGGCTGAAGGAAATGGCGAAGCGGTAGCCTACGCCTTCTTCTCCGGCTCGCCGGCCATCTCTTGCGGCGCGCTGGGGCGCCATTCGCCGCCCTGCACGCGCTGGGCCGCCTGCTGCATCGTGATCTTCATCGCCTCGGCGGCCTTCTCGTTGCCCTGGATCTTCGCCATGACCGCGGCGCCGGCCTTCGCCATCAGCTCTTTCTGGTGGCCGTGGAGGAACTCCGCGGAGCCGGCGACGGTCTTCGTGAAGCCGTTGACGGCCGGGATCACGTAGCGGGCGACGAGGTCCCAGGAACGTGCGCTCGCCTCGGGGTTGGCCCAGTCGTGGGCGAAGCCGAGCACCGTGCCGAATCCGCCCGTCACCTCCTGCAGGTTGCGGATCGCCGCGATCAGCTCGTCGGGCGTGCCGATGACGGCCGTGCCCGCACCTTCGGCGCCGCCGCCGGCGGTCTGCTCCATGAGCTGCCACGGGTCCTCGACGCGCGTGGCGCCGGGGCGGCCCAGCACGTGGACGTTGTAGTCGTTGTGCCACTTGTGCAGGCCAATGAGCGCCTCGTCCTGCGCCTGCTTCTTCGTCTCGGCCAGGTGCCAGCTCATCAGCACGCGCCAGTTCTTGCGGTCGACAGTCTGCCCGTGCTTGGCCGCCGCCTCTTCCGCGAACGACCACTGCGTCGGCAGCGCCTGCAGGCCCTGCGACGAGGTCGAAGCGATCGAGAGCGCGCCGATGCCGTACTTGCCGGCGAGCTGCATGCCCGACGGGCTCAGCGACGACGCGCACGCCATCTCGATGTTCTCCTGCAGCGGCAGGATCTGGAGCTGGGCGTCGCGCAGCGTGAACCACTCGCTCTCGTGGCTGAACCGATCTTCGCCGCGCAGCAGCCGGATGATGACGCCCAGCGCCTCGTCCTGCCGGTCGCGCTGGACGATGGGCTCGATGCCCAGCGTGTGCGCATCGGACGGCAGCGCGCCGGGGCCGGTGCCGAAGATGGCGCGGCCGCGCGTCATGTGGTCGAGCTGCACGATGCGCTGGGCGACGTTGAAGGGGTGATGGTACGGCAGCGACACGACGCCCGTGCCCAGCCGGATCTGCTGCGTGATCTGCCCGGCCGCCGCAAGAAACATCTCGGGCGAGGCGATCGTCTCCCACCCGCCGCTGTGGTGCTCGCCGCACCAGAGCTCGTCGTAGCCCAGGCGATCGAGGTGCGCGACGAAGTCGAGGTCGCGCCGGATCTGCAGCGTGGGGTGCTCGCCGACGGGGTGGTGGGGGGCGAGGAATGCGCCGAATCGTACACGTGCCATGGGTCGTTTCGCTCCTTCAGCATCCGCCGCGGCCCGATGTCTGCGCCCGGGGCGAGCCCTTATACAGTGACATACGGCGGCGCATCGCCCAAGGCTATTTCTTGCGCGTACCGCT
>DATECV010000107.1:0-2538 GCA_035286725.1 Dehalococcoidia bacterium
TCTCGCACCTGAGGGCGCACACAGCGGAGATCGCGCAGCGCCGGACGTGGGTGCTGCTGGGAGCCCCGCTGATCGAGCGGGCCCACGGATGAGGCGAGGCTGAGCGGCCCTTTCCGCCGGGCGAGCGCGGCGGCTAGGATCACCCACCGGCAGCCGAACAGCGCAGGAGCAGACCATGTCCAGAACATTGCCCACGTCTTCATCGACGGTCGACGACGTGATGCGCGAGATGCGCGCGATGCAGACGCACGACGGCGACTATCGCGGGTCGCGGACGTGGGGGTTGATCTACAACGCGGGGCCGGAGGTGGACGCGGTGCTGCACGCCGCGGTGGACCACACGCTGAAGGAGAACGCGCTGAATCCGTTCGTGTTCCCCAGCCTGAGGGAGATGCAGCGGGACGTCGTCTCGATATCGGCGGGGTTGTTTCACGGTGGCGAGGACTGCGGCGGGGCGATGACTTCGGGCGGGACGGAGTCGATCTTCGAGGCGGTGAAAACGGCACGGGACAAGGCGCGATCCGAGCGCGGGATAAAGCGAGGACGGCTGGTGATCCCGCGGACGGCGCACCCGGCGTTCATCAAGGCGGCGGAGCTGCTGGACATCGACTGGGTACACGTGCCGCTGCGTGAGGACCTGCGCACGCACGCGGCGGACATGGAGCCGCTGCTGGACGAAGAAACGGTGCTGGCGGTGGGCAGCGCGCCGAACTATCCGTTCGGGATGATCGACCCGATCGAGGAGATGGCGGCGATCGCGGCGTCGAAGGGGATCCCGTTTCATGTCGACGCGTGCCTGGGCGGGTTCATGCTGCCGTTCGTCGAGCGGCTGGGCCGTACGCTGCCACCGTGGGACTTCCGGGTGCCGGGCGTGACGTCGATGTCGGCGGACCTGCACAAGTACGGGTACGCGACCAAGGGGGCGTCGGTGGTGCTGCACCGGCCAAAGGGGAACCTGCGGTACCAGGTCTTCATGTTCTCCGACTGGCCGGGCGGGATCTACGGGACGCAGGCGTTCCAGGGCACGAAGCCGGCCCCGCCGATCGCGGCGGCGTGGGCGGTCCTGCACCTGCTGGGCGAGGAGGGGTACGTGCGGCTGGCGGGGCAGACGATGGAGGTGGCGCGCCGGCTGATCGAGGGCGTGAACGCGATGCCGGACGCGCACATCTGGGGCGAGCCGGATATGACGGTGGTGGCGATCGGGTCGCGCGTACACGACATCCTGGCGGTGGGGGACACGCTGAACGAGAAGGGGTGGCACTTCGACCGGCAGGAACAGCCCCCGGCGTTGCACCTCATGGCCAGCCCGACGCACCTCAACAACGTGGACGAGTTCCTGGCCGACCTGCGGTACGCGCTGGACCACCACGCCGAAAAGAGCGCGAAGGCGGCCACGTACGGTGACGACGTCAGCGCGGAAGCGACGCCGCGCTAGCGGTCAGTGCTTCTTGCCGCAGAAGAGATCGGCGAGCGGGCTCTCGCGCTCGCGCAGGGTGGCGCAGGTGCGGGAGAAGTCGAGGGGGCCGCTGATGCCGCCGCCACCGCCGGCAACCGGCCGTGCGGACTGCAATGGACTGACGGCCACGGGCGCCTGTTCGACGGTGGGGATGACGGACGGATCGGTGATGGGCGAGAGCGTACCGAGCGGCGTGATAACCTCGGGCGCGCGCATCCAGCCGTCGTCGTAGCCGCCGAAGTCGGTGGTCCAGTACCAGCCGTAGGGGCTGCCGGCGACGTAGTGCCGGCCGATGCCGATGGTGGTGTAGTTGCTGCCGAGCATGTTGGAGTTGTGGCCGGGGCTGTTCTTCCATCCGTTGAAGACGGCATCGGCCGTGGTGTAGCCGGCGGCGATGTTCTCGCCCAGGTACGTGTTGAAGCCGTAACCGCAGTCGCGAATGCGCTGGCTCCAGGAGCGGGCGATGGGCGTGTCGTCGTGGGCGAAGTAGCTCAACGTGCCCATGTCCTTCGACTTCCAGGCGGAGGCGCGGGTCAGCGTGTATGACGCGGTGAGGGCGGTGCGGCCGTTGGCGACGCGGTAGTTGTTGATGAGGGTGAGGAAGGTCTGCTCCTCGGTGTCGAGGCCGGCCTCGGTGGCGGTGACGGTGCAGTCGCCGGCGGCGTGGACGGTTGGCGCTGGACCGCCATGGGTGGCGACGAGCAGCAACAACCCGGCACAGACGGCGAGCACGCGAAGCGACAGCGCGGCGAGCGGAACCCTGAACCCCATTTCGGTATCAGTATCGGCAGGAAGGCACGGCGCCTTGGGCGAGCTCGCCTAAAGATCTCGCCTCAGAACACTCTAAGACTGTGACAGAACGGGCGTGATTCGAACCTGGAGCCGGGCCATGGTCTGCGGTTAGCGCAGTGATTCCAGGATGGTGTGGTCGGCGGCCGTTGCGGGGAGCCAGTCGTGCCACGCCAACTCCTGGTACAGGTCAGCCACGTGGATCATGCTCTGGAACGTGACCTCCCGTCCGTCCTCCAGCAACCACACCAGGCGAGAATCGACACGGGTCGTGTGCCGGACCGGAGGCGCTT
>DATECV010000108.1:0-3054 GCA_035286725.1 Dehalococcoidia bacterium
CCCCGCAGCCTTCATCGTCCGCCGCGCGTTCACTTTGTCGCCGAGGAGGATCACCGATTCCGGCTTCGGGCCGATGAAGGTGATCCCCGCGGCCTCGCACGCCTCCGCGAACTCCGTCCGCTCGCTGAGGAACCCGTATCCGGGGTGAACCGCATCGACGCCGGCCTTCGCGGCCACGTCCAAGATCTTCGTGTAGTTCAGGTAGCTTTCCAGCGGCGGCCCCTCGCCGATGAGGTACGCCTCGTCCGCGTAGCGGACGTGCAGCATATTCCGGTCCACCGTCGAATACACGGCCACCGTCGCGATGCCCATCTCGCGGCACGTCCGCATCACCCGCAGCGCGATCTCGCCGCGATTCGCCACCAGGATCTTCTTGAACAAGCGCGTCTCCTGCCCGCCCGGCGCCAATCAGCCCCGGCCGCCCGTCAGGCGCACACCGGAGCCTGTGATTGGTATCACAGATGCCGCATTGGAGCTATGAGACGTTCGTACCACGAAGCGAGGGCTGGCCCGTCTGGCGCGAAGCTCTGTGGCGGGGAGTTCCGTAGCGCGGGCTTTTCTCGCAGAGTCGTCGTAGGAGACAGCCCGCGAGGCCGTGCCTCTGGCGAGGCCACCTCGTGGTGCGCGCCTCAACTCGTGGTACGACCGCTAACAGCTAACCGCTAACAGCTAAGAGCTATCGACCGGCCACCGCTTCGACACGATCACGTCGATGCCCCCCGTCGTCTTCTGCACCTCGACGTTCGTGCTTCGCCCCGACCGCCGGAACTGCAGTGTCACCGTCCCTGCCCCCACCCGCAGCCCCCGCACCTGCACCGAGTGCAGCCAGTTCGGCAGCCGCGGGTTCACGATGCGCAGGCGGCGCTCTGCCGCCTCCGCCTTCAGCCCCAGCATCGCTTGCGTCACCAGCAGCATCGACCCGGCCGCCCACGACTGCGGCCGGCACGCCACCGGGTACGGCACCGGCGACCGGTGCTCCGACCGTGCGTCCCCCCCAAATAACTCAGGCAGCCGGAAGTACGGGAACGCCACGCCCGTATCGAACAGCGCCGTCGCGATCGCGTTCACCTGGTCCTCGAACCCGTACATCTTCAACCCCATCGCCGCGATGCTGTTGTCGTGCGGCCACACGCTCCCCACGTGGTAGCCGATCGGGTTGAACCGGGGATTCCCGCGTTCCAGCGTCCGGATCCCCCACCCCGTGAACATCTCCTCCGACATCAGGTGCCCCGCCATGTCCTGCGCGCGCGTCGCGTCCGCAAGACCCGTCCACAGGCAGTGCGCCGGATTCGTCGAGATCGAGGCCACCTGCTGCCCCGCTCCGTCCAGCGCCATCGCGAAGTACCGCTTGTCGGGCATCCAGAACGCCTCGTTGAACTGCTTGCGCAGACGCGCCGCCGCCGCCAGCTCCATGCTCGCGAGCTCTTGCTCACCCAGCCGCTCCAACAGCGGCGCCAGCCGCACGCGCGCCGCGTACGCGTATCCCTGTGCCTCCGCCAGCCTGATCGGCGCGGCCGCCAGAGTGCCGTCCTCGTGTACCACCGCGTCCCACGAGTCCTTCCACCCCTGGTTCACCAGCCCCTTCGCGCTGCGCTTCTCGTAGGACAGGTATCCCGTGTCCAGCGGGTCGCCGTAGACGTCCAGCCAGTGCAACGCCATCTTGATCTCGGGCAATAGCTCCCGCACCAGCCGCATGTCGCCCGTCCACGCGTAGTACTCCGCGATCAGCATCAGGAACAGCGGCGTCGAATCTACGCTGCCGTAATACGGCCCGTACGGCAGCTCGCTTGCCCGCGAAAGTTCGTCGAACCGCAACTCGTGCAGGATCTTCCCCGGCTCTTCGTCGTGCGACGCATCCAGCCTGGTGCCCTGGTGCTTCGAGAGCAACCGCAACGTCGATCGCGCGACCTCCGGCTGGTATGCCAGCGTCTGCATCGAGACCACACAACTGTCGCGGCCGAACAGCGCGTCGAACCATGGCGTGCCCGCCGCCGGATATGGCTGCCCCTGGTCCGTCCTGCTCATCAGCATCCGGATATCCGTGATCGAGCGGTCCAGCACGCGGTTGAAGAACTCGTTGTCCGTCACCACCTGCGTCGCCGCCTCCCGCCATTCCCGGTGTTCCGCCGCCACCGAGCGGAAGCGGTTGATGCGGCCAAGCTCCGATCGGCGCCCGTCCACCATCACCGCCGTGCGGATCGTCGTCTGCTGGCGCGGCTCCAGCGTCACCCGGAACAACGCGCTTCGCTCGTCGATCGTGTCCGGCTTCCGGTCGAACACGATCTCCGTCCGGCGTTCCCGCTCGTCGATGCCGCTGTAGGCGTATTCGATGGAGCGGTCGCCGATGACCGGCTTGTGCATCGTCCCCTGGCGCCCTCGTTTGTATCCCCGTACGTCGAAGATGTCAGCGAAGTCCGCGCCGAATTCGTACAGCAGGTTCAGCGTGATCGGGTGCGTGTCGAAGTTCGTGATCCGCAGCCGTTCGTCCACAAGGTCGGCCACGGTCCGTTGACGCCGCAGCTCGAAGCTCCCACGCACGACGGTGCGTTCGCCCGGCGCTACCAGCGTCGGGTTCGTCAGCACCTGCTCCATTGCGTATCCCAGTTCCGCCGTCGAGAGCAGCAGTACCGGCTCCACGCCGTTCAGGCTGAAGGTGTATGTCGAAAGGTGTCGCGTGTCGGCGTGGTACACGCCGAAGCCCTGCAGGTTGCCCGCCGGGACGTTCCCGTCCGGGTCCGTCAGCAGGAAGATCGAGCGCTCTCGGATCACGAGCGCGTCTCGAATGTCCTCGATCAGCATCGGCTCGCCGGACGGCAGCTCGAACGTCACGCCCTCTGGCGTCGTGGCCGGAGACGTGAGCGCTTCAGCGGGCGTGCCGCCCTGCTCGGGCTTTGGGATCCGTGGCTGCTTCCGCTGCCGGCCGTGGGGTTGTGCCACCGAGTCAAGTCCTCAATCGCCGCTTCGTGGCGCCGCGCGTCGTCGCCACTCTGATTGTCGGCCTGCCTGGCAGGCCTCCTGAATCAGGCGACGGTCATGGCTTGCCCGGCTGGCCGT
>DATECV010000109.1:0-8638 GCA_035286725.1 Dehalococcoidia bacterium
CCCGTTGGTGGCAGGCTCTCCGTGGCCGCGGCGACCGCCATCCCTCCTGACCGCAACGCCCCCAAGTTCTTGCCCTGAATTCTGTGTAATCTGTGGTTCGCCAACGCGAGTCGCTCACTGGAGGTGAACCATGGCCGCCATTCCTTTCCCGGACGAAGTCCGCGATCGCGTAACGTCGTACATCCAGCACCAGGGCTCGAAGTCGCCCGACGCCATCCTCGACTTGGTACGGACCAGCCAGCAGCGCTTCCTGGATGTCGTGTCCGGTCTGCAGGACGACCTTGCTGCCCGCAAGCCCGCTCCCGAGGAGTGGTCCGTGCGCGAGCTCATCCGCCACGTCATCGACGCCGAGGAAAGCGTTACGCTCCTCGTCCGCAACCTCTCGCGTGGCGAAGATCCGCCTTCCGGCCGTGGCGCCGGTCGTATGGTCGAGGACACCGGCCAGCCGTTCCTGGATTTCGTGATGCAGCTCCGCGGCGTGAACGACAGCCTCATGAGCGAGATCCGTGGCCTGCCGGCCGTGCCCGACCTGGAGAAAAAGGCCCCGCACCCGTTCTTCGGCCCCTTGAACTGCAAAGAATGGGCAGCCTTCCAGCGTGTTCACGATGAAGACCACGTCCAGCACGCCCAGAAGATCCTCGCTGCTGTCGCCAACACATGAGCGGGGAGCCGAGCGCGAACTTCTACGAGGATGGGGATCCGCACGTCGAGCCGCACCTCGCCGTCGAGCATCTCTGCGCCAGCCGCGGCATCACGCTTGACCAACTGGGTGTGCGCCCGGTTGTGCTGGGCACCTTCAGTCCACGTCTCACCGCCTATCTCGCGGACCGGGCCGGTGCCACGCGGGCCGAGCACTGGCTGCGGCGCGAAGACATGCCGGCCTTTCATGCAGGCGATGAGGTGACCATAGCCACCCTGCCCATCGGCGCTCCCGCCGCCGCCGCCCAGGTGGAGGAATTGATCGTGTGCGGTATGCGGTCGCTCATCGTGACGGGAGCGGCCGGCAGCCTGCAGCCGCACGCCCCGATCGGCACTGTCGTGCTGCCGACGAGCGCGATTCGCGAGGAGGGCACGTCGCATCACTACACGCCGTCGCATGAGCCGGCGCTGCCGGCTCCCCGGCTTGTGGGATTGCTGGAGGACGCGCTGAAAACGCGCGGCATCGACTACGTGAGCGGGCCCACATGGACGACAGATGCGGTGTATCGGGAGCACCGCTCGAAGATCGAACGCTATCGCACCCAGGGTGTCGTCACCGTCGAGATGGAGCTCTCGGCCCTGCTCACGATCGCAGCCTTTCGCGGTGTTGAATGCGCCGGTCTGTTCGCCGTGTCCGACGAGCTGCACGGCGACCGCTGGGACCTGGGATTCGGCGGGGAGACCTTCCTCGCCGCCATGGCCCGGGCGTCGATGGCCGCGTTCGAGGCAGCGAAGCGGTCCGTGGTCGGCCCCTCCGGTGACGTTACGAGCTGAACTGGTTCGGCATCGCTTCCGCCAGCGGCACGCGGGGTAGCCCCAACGACGCCGCCAGCCCGGGATGTACGACGTGGCCCTCGCTCACCAGCACGCCCTTCGCCAGCGCTTCGTCCGCCAACAGCGCCTGTCGCGGGCCCAACCGCGCGATCTCACGCACGTACGGTAGCGTCGCCGCCGTCAGCGCCGCTGTCGATGTCACAGGCACCGCCCCCGGCATGTTCGCCACGCAGTAGTGCACCACACCCTCTTCGACGTACACCGGATCCGCGTGTGTCGTCACCCGTGACGTCTCACAGGTGCCACCCTGATCGATGGACACGTCGACGATCACCGAGCCCGTCCCCATCGATCGCACCATCTCGCGCGTCACCAGCTTGGGCGCCGATGCTCCGGGCACCAGCACCGCGCACACGACCACATCCGCCTCCGAGATCGCCGAGCTGATCGCCATTGGGCTCGAGACCATGGTGGTCGTCCGGCCCGGCCATCGCTCTTCGATGTGGCGTAGCCTGTCCAGCCGCGTGTCGAACACGGTCACCCGCGCCCCCAGCCCGACCGCCACCTGGATCGCGTTCTCCGCCACCGTCCCGGCGCCCAGCACCACCACATGGGCTGGCGGCGCACCCGGCAGTCCGGAGATCAGTTTCCCCTTCCCCGGCCCCGGTTTCCGCAGATACTGCGACCCGATCTCGGTCGCCATGCGCCCCGCGATCTGCGACATCGGCGCCAGCAACGGCAGCGATCCGTCGGATAGCTGCACCGTCTCGTACGCGATCGCCGTCACCTTCGAGTCCAGCAGCACGCGTGTCAGGCCGGGCAGCGCCGCCAGGTGCAGGTACGTGAACAGCGTCTGCTGATCCCGGACCAGCGCATGCTCCGCCTCCAGTGGCTCTTTGACCTTCACCAGCACGTCCGCCCGTGACCACACGTCCCGCGCATGCTCGACAAGCGTCGCCCCGGCCCCCTCATACGCCGCGTCGGCGATGCCCGCCCCCGCCCCGGCGCCGGCCTCCACCAGCACGGTATGCCCGTCCTCGGCGAGCGCGTGCGCACCCTCCGGTGTCAGCCCGACACGGTACTCCTCACACTTGATCTCGCGTACTGTCCCGACAATCATCGCACCAACAGTATCGGCGAAGGCGACCCGAGATCGCACTTAGGAAGCGGCCGGCTCGTCGGGTGCAGCCGTTTCGGCGACGATCATAGGTCCGACGCGGCTCCACACGCCGAAGAGTCCGAAGATCCAAGTCTTGGCGGTCCTTGGGTCGAAGTTCAAGGTGATCCCAACGATGTCTCCACCCCGTGTCTTCACGAGAAACTCCTCATGTCCGCAGTCGCGGCATCTCTCCGCACCGACGAGCTCTCCGACCGCTTCAAGGCCAATGATACGACTGAGCGTTGCCGCTGCGACCGTGCGCTCGATTGGATCCGTCGCGTGGTAAACCCGGGTCAATACACCAAACCCGGACTTGCCCGGTTGCTTCCGAACCTGCCCAACATTCCGATATCGTTGGCGAATCGCTCGCGCGAACAGCCAAACGACAATAGCAGCAAGCAATCCCACCATTACAAGCGATACGGTTAGGCTCGAGTCAAGGGTTCCTGTGAGACTGACGAGCCAAATGACAGCAAAGAGCACACAAAGGAACACGATCGTCTGCGCCACCCTGTTTATGAACCGCAACGTCTGAAGGCTCATGTGAAACCCCCGATCCACGCTTGTCTGGCTGCTGCGAGATGATTGTGAGATCCCGGCTGTCCACTGTCCACTGTCCACTGTCCACTGTCCACTGTAAACTAGAGCGTGCGTTTCGCCGTTCTCGTTTTCCCCGGTACCTGGTCCGAGAGAGACTGCCAGTACGTCCTCGAGCACGAGCTGGGCCAGCAGGCGGATCTCGTCTGGCACCGCGAGGCCAACCTCGACGCGTACGACGCCGTCGTCATCCCGGGCGGCTTCTCCTACGGCGACCACCTCCGCACCGGCGCCATCGCCCGCTTCTCGCCCGTCATGGAGGCCGTGACCAGGCACGCCGAGAAGGGAAAGCCCGTCATCGGCATCTGCAACGGCTTCCAGATCCTCTGCGAGTCACACCTGCTGCCGGGCGTCCTGATGCGCAACGACAGCCTGCAGTTCCGCTGCGTCCCCACGTGGCTCCGCATCGAGAATGCCGACACGATCTTCACGAGCGCCGGCCGCGAGGGCCAGGTACTGATGGTCCCCATCTCCCACGGCGAGGGCAACTACTACGCCGACCCCCAGACCATCGCCGTGCTCGAAGACGCCCGCCGCGTGGTCTTCCGTTACGTCACCCCAGCCGGTGAGCAGACGGCCGCCGCCAACCCCAACGGCTCCATCAACAACATTGCGGGCATCATCAACGAACGCGGCAACGTCCTCGGCATGATGCCCCACCCCGAACGCAGCGCCGAGTCGGCCATGGGCGGCACCGACGGCCTCGTCATCTTCAAGAGCATGATCGAGTCGGCGGTCGCGGCCGTAGCCTGACCGGCGCCTATCGCGACGCGGAAGCCTACTGGCAGTCGATCCGTATCCCCTGCTGGATCTCACCGGCCGTCACGTTCACCACAACGCCCACCTGGCTGCCAAGCGCCACGACGGACGACTCGGCGATGCCAGACGTTGTCGTCGTGTCGATCGGATCAGCCGTCGCCAGCGCAACGACGTTGAAGCGGACCTCCGTGCCGTCTGCAACGGGCTCGCCGTTCACGTCCAGCACCCGCGCCGTCACCTTCGACGCGTTCGTGCCATCACACAGGAGCGCCTGCGGCTCCGCCGCCAGCTCGATCGTTGCGGGCAGACCTGGCTCCGGTGTCTCGCTCGGCAGTGCCGTGCCCGGCGGCAATGTAGGTGGCAACGGCGTAAGGCCGACCGCGACAGCCGTGGGTGTCGCCGTCGGGGCGGCCGTATCGTCTCCGTCGTCGCACGCAAACGCCGCCAGCGACAGTACCATGGCGACGGCCACGACCAGCCACCTGTTCCTGTTCATGGTTCCAGTCTACTTCACCGCGAAAATACGATACCCGACTTTCCCCGCCCCGAAGCGACAATAGAGAACGTCCAGAACCTTAACGAAAAGGTGGGACTGCTCGAAGCCCAGAACATAGATCCGGCAAGGTATGCAGCACATAGTAAACTGTTGCTGTACCGATTCTGGGCGCAGGCGAATCTCAATATCTTCATAACGCGCCGCAACCTAATCCCGGAGCGACTAAGGCTTCCGAGTATCACCGTGCGTTGAGAGAGAGCATCGCCGCGTCAACCGTGGTTGATGCGATAGCGCCACCGACGCACTGAGCACTACGCCGCCGCCTGCGCCACCAGCACCCCGAACACCACCACCCCCAGCCCCACTCGGTACACCACGAACCACCCCAGCGAGTTCGCCGCCAGGAACCGCAGCAGAAACGCGATCGACAGATACCCCACGATTGCCGCGCAGACGAACCCCGTCGCGAAGAACGCGAGGTCCTCGCCACCCAGCGTCCCGTCCGCAAAGTCGCCGATCACCGACACCAGCTGCTTCAGCCCCGCCCCCGCGATGATCGGCGCAGAGAGCAGGAACGCGTACTGCGCCGCCTCCCGCCGCTCCACGTTCAGGAACAACCCCGCGCTGATCGTCGCCCCCGACCGCGACGTGCCCGGGATCAACGCCACCGCCTGCGCGAGCCCCACGACCGCCGCGTCAAACCAGCCCAGGTCCCTCATCCCGCGCGTCCGCTTGCTCACCGCCTCCGCCGCCAGGAACACCCCGCTGAACAGGATCAGCATCGCCGCGATCAACCACGGCGAACGGAGCGCATCCTCGATCGCGTTCTCGAACAGGAAACCCAGCACCGCCGCCGGGACCGTCCCCGCCACGATCAGCCACGCCAGCTTCCCCTGCGCGTCCGCCAGCGACCGGTCCCGCACCGCCCGCAACCCCCCCAGCGTCAGGTCCACCCACGTCCGCCCGAAAAACCCTAACAGCGCCAGCAGCGTCCCCAGGTGCAACGATGCGTCGAACGCCAGCCCGTAACGGTCCTGGTCGATGCCTAGCGCCTTCTCGGTCAGGATCAGATGTCCGGTGGAAGACACAGGCAGGAACTCGGTCAGCCCCTGTACGATGCCCAGGATCGCCGCCTTCAGCAGGTCCTCAAGCATCAGCCCGCCCGGCCCCGCGCCATGTCACCCGTGTGCACACACGTCGAATCTACGCCCAACGATCCAGCCGGGCAAGAACCGCAGCCCAAATCGCCTGTTAACGTTCGATTGTCATGCGAAAGCGCATCGTGGTACTGACCGGCCAACAAGCTAACCGGCTCTCCTCACCGCGTCCGAGGATCCAGCGCGTCCCGCAGACCATCCCCGATAAACGTGAAGCACAGCATCAGCGTCGCGATGGCTGTGGCAGGGAACACGACACCCCAGACGTTGCGCTGGATCACTCGGTAGCCCTCCGAGACCAGCGAACCGAGCGTCGCGACGGGCGGCGGCACGCCCAGGCCCAGGAAGCTTAGCGACGCTTCCAGGAAGATCGCCGTCGGGATGCCGAACGTGATCGCGACGATGACGGGACCCAGGGTGTTCGGCAGCATGTGCTGGACGATGATGCGCCACCGGGGCGAACCCAGGGCGCGCGCTGCGAGGACGAAATCACGCTGAGCCAGCGACAGCATCTGTCCGCGCACGAGACGCGCGATCGTGGTCCAGCCGATCAGGCCGATCGCCAGGCAGATGACGGCCGTGTTCGTCAGCAGTGGGATGTCGCGCCCAATGAGGATCTGGCGAAGAAGGATGACGAAGAGCAGGTCAGGGAACGAGAACATGATGTCCGTGAAGCGCATCACTACGTTGTCCGTCAGGCGCCCTCCCGAGGCGGCAAGGACCCCGAAGAAGAGCCCCAGCGTCAGCACCACGATCTGCGTGCCCAGGCCCACCTGGATGGAAACGCGTATGCCCTCGAGCGTGCGGGACCACATGTCCCGCCCGAGCTGGTCCGTCCCGAACCAGTGGTCAGCGACCGGCCCGAGCTGATTCTCGCGAGAGGTTGCCGAGGGCGAATACCGTTCGATGACGTGAACGTATGGAGCGAGGAAAGCGATGGATGCGACGACGATCAGGAAGAAAAGTGCAGCGACAGCCAACCGGTTTCGGACGAGCCTGCGCCATGCATCGGTCCAGAGGCCGCGGTGGTCGCGGCCCCACATGTCGTCTCCGAGTACGAGTGGTTGGGTGATGACCGACTGCCCCGTCGCCATCAGCTGTACCTGATGCGCGGATCGACCACGGCATAGAGCAGGTCCACCACCAGGCTCGAGACCGAGACGATGAGCGTGAAGAACAGTGTCGTGCCCATGATCAGCCCGTAGTCTCGGCCGCGCACCGCGACCACGTATTCCTTCCCGATGCCGCTGATGTTGAACATCTCTTCGATAATGAATGACCCCGAGACCAGGATCGCCGCGATGGGCCCGATGACCGTGAGCACCGGGATCATCGCGTTCTTCAGCGTGTGGCGAAGCACGACGCGGTACTCGCGCAGACCCTTCGCCCGTGCGGTGCGGATGTAGTCTTGATTCAGCACTTCCAGCATGCTGGCCCGGGTCACGCGCGCGATGTACGCGGCCGGGAGCGTGCTCAGCGCGATCACGGGAAGCACCATCTTGCGATAGTCGTACGCCGACGGGTTGAGGAGGTCGCTTGCCGCCTTCGGGCCGCCCCACCCAAGCAGGTCGAACCAGCCGAGCTGCACGGACAGAACAGTAGAGAGGAACGCGGCCAGCACAAAGTGTGGGACGCTCGCCCCGATGGTGGCGAAAAGGACCCCTAGATAATCGAGTGGCCCGTTGTGCTTCAACGCTGACAGCGTGCCCAGCGTCATTCCCACTGTCACCGCAATGAGGAGGCTCAGGAATGCGATCTGCCCGGAGATGAACCCCTGCGTGCGGATCGTCTCGATCACGGGCTGACGGTCGCGGAACGAGATGCCGAGATCGCCCCGCACGAGTTTTCCAAGGTACCTTGCGTACTGTTCGTAGACGGGCTTGTCGAGTCCGTACTCCGCCTGGATCGCGCGCTCCAGCGCGGGCGGGCGTTCTTTTTCGCGCGTGAACGGGCCGCCCGGCACGAAGTGCATCAGAAAGAACGTGATAGTCGCGATCACCCACAGGACGGGGATGATCCAGAGGACGCGGCGCAGGATGTAGCCCAGCATGCGATTCCGCGGGGGCCACCCTGGTATGGGTGGCCCCCGCGTCCTTGTTCAGATTCGGGGCCTAGTCCGCCTTCACGTACCAGCACTCGATGCAGTAGTTGCCAGGCTGGCCCGCATCGATCGTGCCGTTGGCGACCACGCCGCCGAGTTGGCTGCTCACCATGAACGGCAGCGAGTCCTGCCACATGGGGATTACGCCGCACAGATTGGTGACGATTGCGGTCTCCATGTCCTCGTACGCCGCTACGCGCGCGTCATCGTCGGCCGCCGAGAGCGCCGTCTGCAACGCCGCATCTACGTCAGGGTTGGAGCAGTTGTAGTGGTTGTTACCGCCGTCTGTCTCGAACAGACCAAACAGCACGTTCTCAATGTCCGGGTAGTCGATCTGCCAGCCGCCGATGAAGAGCTCGAAGGTCTCCTCGCGGAACCGCGCGGAACGCGTCGGCGAGTCCACCTGGTCGATCGTGATGTCGATCCCGAGGATGGTCTTGAACTGCTCCTGCAGGTACTCCGCCGTCCGGATGAAGTCCGGCGTGTGTACTACGATCGAAAGCTCGGGGAAGCCCGCGCCGTCCGCGTAGCCCGCCTCAGCAAGGGCGGCCTTCGCCGCGGCTTCGTCAAACCCGATGATGCTGTCGAACGCCTCGTTTCCCTGGTGCCCGGCCAGTCCCTTCACGACCCAGTACGTTGCCGGCGTGTTCGTTCCGTCGAATACGACCTCGTTCAGCTCCTCGCGATCGATCGCGTGCGACAACGCCAGGCGCACGTTGGGGTCGCTCAGTACCTCGTTCTCCATCTGCACTTGCAGCGTGGTGATGCGCCCGCTCGGGTTGATGAGCACTTCATCCGCCAGGTCGCTGTCTGCGCTGGCGACGGCGATGTCCGATGCGTTGATTCGCGTCACCTGCAGCTCGCCGCTCTGGTACGCGCGAAACGCCTGGGAGAGA
>DATECV010000110.1:0-2353 GCA_035286725.1 Dehalococcoidia bacterium
GCGCGCTGCATCTGCCCCAGCCAGCGCATGCAGTGGTGAATGCGGCCCGGCCCCAGCCGCTTCTGCGCGATGCGAAACCCGTCACCCGGTTCGCCCAGCGTGTTCGTGACCGGCACGCGCACGTTGTCGTACACGATCTCGCAGTGCGCGCCCTCCGTCTCGCCCATCACCGGCACCGGCCGGATGATGTTGAACCCCGGCGTGTCCGCGGGCACGATGATCTGCGACATCCGCCGGTGCGTCTCCGCGTCCGGATCCGTCACGCACATCACGATCGCGAACTTCGCCCCGATCGCCCCCGACGTGAACCACTTGTGCCCGTTGATCACCCACTCGTCGCCGTCCCGCACCGCCCGCGTACGCAGTCCCGTCGGGTCCGCCCCCGACACCTCCGGCTCCGTCATCGAGAAGCACGAGCGGATCTCCCCCGCGACAAGCGGCCTCATCCACGCCTGCTTCTGCTCCGGCGTCCCGAACAGGTGCAGGATCTCGGCGTTCCCCGTGTCCGGCGCAGCGCACCCGAACGCACGCGGCGCAAACGGACTCCGCCCCAGGATCTCGTTCACGAACGCGTACGGCAGGAACCCCGTCCCCGTCCCACCCGCCTCCGTTCCGATGAACATCGCGAACATGCCCATCGCCTTCACCCGAGCCTGCAGATCCCGCATCAGCTCGGCGGCCTCGGCGTCATGCCGCGACAGCACGTCCTCGTTCGGGATGATGTGCTCATCGAGGAACGCCTTCGCCTTCCGGCGCTGCTCGCGGATCTCGTCGGGGATCGTGAAGCTGATAGCCATGGTCGAACTCCTCAGCACTGAGAACGTAGTCGTTTAGCGCGGAGAGTGTACGACGAACCCGCCTTAGATTCTCGATGGAACCTTGGCGCGTTAGGGCAAATACGACAGCGCCCGCGCATCCCCGATCGACCCGTTCAGCCGCTCGAAGATCAGCCGGAACAGCGCCAGCCCGCGGTCGTTCGCCGGGTCCAGCGTCGCCCCGTTCACCACGAAGATCGCCAGGTACACCAGCAGCGACCGCGCGTAGTCCAGGTCGAACTGCGCGCGCCCGTACCCCCGCACCCCTCGCTCGAGCAGCGTGCTGAAGTACGCGTCACGCAACGCCGCCTCGTGCTTGTGCCGCAGTTCCGCCGAGAAGCTGCCGCAGATGAAGTACGCCAGATCGTACGCGCCCCACGCCTTGTTCGGCGATTGCCAGTCGATCACCGCCACGTCGTACCCGCTCCCGGGATGCCCGAAGAAGAGGTTGTCTGCGCGATAGTCGCCGTGCGCGATGGTGAACGGCCCGTCGCTGAGCTCGTCCAGCGTCTTTAGGATCGCCTGGTCCAGCGTCGGGATCACGTCGCGCACGTCCTGCGAGAAACACGTGCCGAACAGTTCCAGGAACCGCTCCCACGACGCGCCGTACGCTTGCTCCATCGCCCCGCGCACCAGCTCGATGCCCACGCCCAGCCACGGAGAGCGATCGAGCAGTTCGTGCTGCCACCACTGCGCGTGGTGTACGGCCAGCGCCCGCACCGCCGTCAGCGCATCGTCCACGCTGCAGCCCGCAACCTGGTCGCCGATCCGTCCGCTTGGCGCCAGGTCCTCCAGCAGCAGCACGTAGTTCACGGCCTCCGCATCGCCAGCCGAGTACAGGCAGCGCGGCGTCCGGAAGGACACCTCGCCCGCGAGCTGCCGGTAGAACTGGTACTCGCGCTCGTACAGCCCGTACAGCGCCGCGATCTCACGAGCCCCCGCGTCCGGGGACGGCATCTTCGCGATCAACGACCGCGGCGCGTCGTCCACCGCCCCGTCGTACGATGGCGTGACCCGCAACACCTGCCCCACGAAGCCCACACCCTCCGACAGCGCGTCGACACGCACTGCTGACACGCGCGCATCGCCCAGCGAGCCGCCCGCGCGTAGTGCCCGCGTCAGCCAATGCGGCGTGATCTCCTCGGCCGTCTGAGGGATGCCGGTGCCGTCGCCCATGCCGCCTACGGTACTTGCGAGCGCCGTGAAAATCAATCGCGCTGGGCGACAAGAGAGGCGCCGCTGGGCGCCTCACCTGTTTCGCAAGCACGCGTCCTCTCAGCCTGCGACGACTACGTCGCCGACGCCTGCGTTGCCACGATGTCCATCTGCAGCGTCACGTCGTCCTCCACCGATACGAAGCCCCCGATGCTCGGCGCCGTGATGTTGAAATCGGCATACAGGAACGTGATCGTCGCCAGCGCCGTCATGATGTTCCCCTCGCGCCGCGCTTTCACCTCCCAGGTCACTTCCTTCTGGACGCCGTGCAGGTCCAGCATCCCCGTCATCTGGAACGTGTGCTCCTGGTCCGCCGAGAGGCT
>DATECV010000111.1:0-2638 GCA_035286725.1 Dehalococcoidia bacterium
CGTCTTGAGCCCCAGTGGGAGGCGCCCCCACCGAGCATGAGCCATGCCCACGACATTTCCATCCGAAGCGCGCGATGTCAGCGTCTCGATTCCGGCAAGGGGAGGGACGTTGCGGGGCAACCTCAACATCCCCGCTGGCGCTCGTGGCCTGGTCCTGTTTGCTCACGGCACGGGCAGCAGCCGCCACAGCCCGCGGAACCGCTACGTCGCCGGCGTCCTCAGGGAGGGTGCGCTCGCAACGCTGCTCCTGGACCTCCTCACCGAGGAGGAGGAAGCCGTCGACCTCCGCACCCGACATCTTCGCTTCGACATCGATCTGCTCGCCGACCGCCTCGTCGCGGTGATGGACTGGCTTCGCGAGCGCCCTGACACCGCGACCTTGGCCATCGGCTACTTCGGCGCCAGCACCGGGGCTGGAGCCGCGCTGGTCGCCGCTGCGCGCCGGCCGCACGCGGTCGAAGCCGTCGTGTCTCGCGGAGGCCGGCCCGATCTCGCCGGTGATGCGCTCCCCGCGGTGAGCGCGCCCACGTTGCTCATCGTGGGCGGCTATGACGCGCCCGTCATTGAGATGAACCGTGAAGCGCTGGCGCGGTTGCGGGTCGAGAAGCAGTTCGTGATCGTGCCTGGCGCCACGCACCTCTTCGAGGAGCCGGGGACCCTCGAGGAGGTCGCGCGTCTCGCGCGCCGCTGGTTCGAACAACACCTCGCGCCGGCCGCCGGGGACGAGACGGCGCCGAAGGAACGCGCGGGCCTGCGAAGCCCGTCCACTCATTGAGGCGACAACGCCCCACCGGCCGAAGGTGAGGGCTGGAAAATAAGGAGGACGTCACGATGACCACGAACGGAAAGACACACCACCCCGCCTTGAAGCTCACCATTCTCCCCGAACTCGAGGAAATGCGTGCCGAATTCCGGGACGCGCTTCGAGATCTCTGGGATACGCGCTGGCCGCTGTCCAGGCTTCGCCCCCGCAAGCTGGAGATCGCCGAGCCCGCGGTCGACATGTTCGAGCGCGACGGCAACATCGTCGTGAAAGCGGAGATGCCGGGCATCCAGCCGGACAAGGTCGATGTCACGGTCTCCGACAACGAGCTGCGTATCAGCGGCGAGCGCAAGGAAGAGCACGAGGTCAAGGAGGAGAACTACTACCGCTCTGAACGCAGCTTCGGCCACATCTTCCGATCGGTCACGCTGCCGGAAGGCTGCAACACGGATGCCGTCACAGCCACCGCTAAGGACGGCGTCGTGGAAGTCCTGATCCCCAGGACGCCAAAGACCGCCGGCAAGAAGGTAGAGGTGACGGCCGCACCCTCGTGATCGAGCGTCGTCTGTGCCGCCGCCGATTCCGGAACTAAGGAGGGTCCAGCATGCCACGGAAGGGATTCGAAGCACATCCGCATTCGGCCATTATCCATCGGCACGAGCACACGCACGTGACGCACTACGCCCACCCGCGGGCCGTCGTCGAACACCTGCTGTCGTCCCACCGGCACGAGCACAACCACTCGCGGATCGAGCACGCGCACCCGCCGCACGAGAATGTCCCGCGCGAACACCTCCACGAGGCCCACATTCACGACCACGCACATCCGGCGGAGTCCTGACCCGAAAACGGAGGC
This sequence comes from Dehalococcoidia bacterium, assembly GCA_035286725.1. Taxonomy (GTDB): domain Bacteria; phylum Chloroflexota; class Dehalococcoidia; order DSTF01; family JACRBR01; genus JACRBR01. The sequence goes on from DATECV010000111.1 coordinate 1,620, forward strand.
GGCAATGAACGATGTTTGGGACAAGAGCGCGCGTCAGTTCAACGATCGCACGGACGCCGGTGTGTACCTCGCCGAAGCGCTGGAACCCTACCGCGGCCGGCGTCCCCTGATCCTGGGCATTCCCCGCGGTGGCGTCCCCGTCGCCGCCGAAGTCGCGCGTCGTCTGGGTGCGGAGCTGGACGTCGTCGTGGCGCGAAAGTTGGGCGCCCCGGGCTCACCCGAACTCGCGATCGGCGCGGTCACCGCGAACGGCGGCCGGTATCTCAACGACAGCCTCATCAGGGAGATCGGCGTGCGTGCGCCATACATCGAAGAGGTAACGGCCCTCCAGAGAGCGGAGGCGGCGCGCCGCGAGGAGCGGTTCCGCGCCGGCCGCCCGCCGCCTTCCATCGAAGGGCGCGTCGTGATCGTCGTTGATGATGGCCTCGCGACCGGGGCAACGATGCGCGCCGCCGTACGGTCCGTGCGCAGGAGCAATCCCGCTCTCCTGGTCGCGGCCGTGCCCGTCGGAGCCCCGCAGTCGTGCGCTGCTCTGCGCACAGAGGTCGACGAGCTGATCTGTTTGCACGAACCGGAGGACTTCTGGGCGGTGGGTTTCTACTACCGTCACTTCCGGCCGACCGAAGACGAGGAAGTGAGCGAGTTGTTGCGCGTGGCGCACGGCGAGCGGAGCACCATGCCCCAGCAGGCCGCCGCCGCACCGGCCGAAGCCACGCGAGGTCCGGCGTGACTGTCCAGCTCTTCGCCGGTGCCGCCCACCCGGACCTTGCGCAGGCCGTGGCCGATCTCCTCGGCATCCAGCTTGGCGCCCGCATCATCGAGCGCTTCGCCGATGACGAGGCGCACGTCCAGTTGTGCGAGAGCACACGCGGCCGCGACGTATACATCGTCCAGCCGACGAGTTTGCCGGTGGATCGCCACCTGTTCGAGCTGCTCCTGCTGTCGGACGCCGCCCACCGCGCGGGAGCCGCCCGCATCACCGCGATCGTGCCGTACCTGGGCTATGCGCGGCAGGACCG
>DATECV010000112.1:0-3316 GCA_035286725.1 Dehalococcoidia bacterium
AGCTTCATAGCCGGCCCTGCTCCTTCAGCCATGCGACCAACCGCTCGCGATGCGCGCCCCGGTCCAGCGGCGCGTCGTCCGCCATGCCCACGACCGCCGCGATCGCGAGGTCTCCCTCGTGCGTGAGGCTCACATCGATCCCGCGCAGCCCGATCGTCTCCCCGCGCTGCTTCGCCAGGCCGTGCAGGTAGACCAGCGGCTTCCCGCGCCGGTTCGGCAGGATCTCGATCTCCCGCCAGGCCAGCCCGCGCGCACCCGTGCCCAGCGCCTTCATCACGGCCTCTTTCGCCGCGAAGCGCGCCGCCAGCTCGTGGACTCGGCCCCGGCACCACGCGACCTCCTCCGGTGTATACACGCGCTGCAGGAAGCGCTGGGGGTGCTTGTCCAGCACTTTCCGCACCCGCGAGATCACGATGACGTCGATGCCGACGGCCATCTCCATGCGTACGATTGTACGTGACCCGCTCGGGCTCGACGTAGTGCGGCGATCCACGAGGGCACGGCCTGAACCTAAGCCCCGTCGCCGGTAGACTGGCCATTCATGGTGGCGAAGATCATCGACGGGAGCGCGATCGCGCAGCAGGTCCGCGACGAAGTGGCCGAGCGCGTCCGCACCCTCGCGACGCGGGGCGTCGAGCCCGGCCTGGCCGTCGTGCTCGTCGGCGAGGACCCCGCGTCCGTCTCGTATGTGCGTGGGAAAACGCGCGACGCCGCCGCAATCGGTATGCGGTCTGAGACGATCCGCGTGCCCGCCAATGTAACGCAGGAGGCGCTGCTCCGGCTGGTCAACGAGCTGAACGAGAACCCCGGCTGGCACGGCGTCCTCGTGCAGCTGCCGCTGCCGGGCCACATCGATGAGCGCGCGATCACCGAGGCGGTCGTACCGGAGAAGGACGTCGATGGCCTCCACCCGGTCAACGTGGGCAGGCTGTTTCGCGGCGAGCCCGGCTACCTCTCCTGCACGCCCCACGGCGTCATCCAGATGCTGCTGCGGTCCGGCCACGACCCCGCGGGCAAGCACGCCGTGATCTGCGGCCGCTCGAACCTCGTCGGCAAGCCCCTCGCCGGCCTGCTGATGCAGAAGCGGCGCGGCGGAAACGCCACCGTCACCGTCTGCCACACGGGCACTCCCGACCTTGGTGTGCACACCCGCCAGGCCGAGATCCTCATCGCCGTCATGGGCCGCCCCGGGACGATCACCGCGGACATGGTGCGCGACGGCGCGGTGGTGATCGATGTAGGAGTGAACGCCATCCCGGACGCGACGAAGAAGTCCGGCCAGCGGCTCGTCGGTGACGTTGACTTCGATGCCGTAGCGCAGAAGGCCGCAGCCATCACGCCCGTTCCCGGCGGCGTCGGCCCCATGACCCGTGCCATGCTCCTCTGGAACACGGTAATCGCCGCGTCAGGTGGGCCCGAGAGCCTCGACCGATAGAGCGTGGCCTTCGCGTTGCGAGTCTGCGCGCGACCGCGCGACGAAGAAGCCGGACCTCCTAAGCTCCGGCTTCTTCGTGTTCTCTCCAGGACTAACCGACCTACTGGTGCTTCTGCAGGGAAGGGCGGCCGGCCAAGCCGCCCCCGGAGCCTCGTCTTTGTTGCTGGATCCCCCGCCTTGTTGCCACCAAAGCATCCAGCTCCCGCAGATCTGGCTCCAACCCGGGACCCTCTCTTCCGGTCCGCCTGCCCTTGGCTCCCCCGCTCTCCCGCGAGTCTCCTGCATCCACCGAGCCGGGCCGGCTTTGATTCGGCGCGAATGTCCGAAATTCGCAGCCTTATGACACCTCATCCACTTGCCAACTGGTGAAAACTAATGCATGATGTGTGAGCACTGATTGCCATAACAGGTGTACCGCTTCGTGAAATCCAGCACATGAACGATGAACCGTGATTCCAGTAGCCTGATTGGTTATGCCTGATTAGTGTTGCCTGACTGTCGATACATGCATTGTAGTTCGTGAAACCGGGCTGTCAAGTACCTTTACCAACGAATTTTGAGGTTTTTTCGTGGTTCGCCAGCTTCCAACTGCCGGCGTCGATTGCAGGGAGGGACACGAGGCCATGAACCGCCCGCAGCAACGGTGGGGATTCCTGACCAACCATGCGCTCGTGCTCATCTTCGTCGTCCGGCACCCCGGCGCGACGGTGCGCGAGATCGCGGCCGGCGTCGGTGTCACCGAGCGGGCCACGCTGGAGATCCTTCGCCAGCTCGGCGAGGACCACATCGTCGAACGCACGCGCGAAGGCCGCCGGAACACGTATGCCGTCAATTTCGAGGAGATGGCCGCCTACCGCCGCGAGGGCACCGTCCAGCTCACCCCGCGGGAGTTCGTGGACGGCCTCATCGGCGTGCTGCTGGCGATGTCCAACTACCACGCAAGCGCGAACGGCGCGAAGGCCACGCCACCGGACTCCGGAGCTCTGGAGCCTCGCACCGGGGACTGGGGCTTCTTCACGAACCACGCCTTGCTGCTGCTCGCCATCGTCCTGGATCCGGGCGCGACCGTCCGCGAGATGGCCGTGAGCATGGGCGTGACCGAGCGCGCCGTCGTCGCCATCCTGAACCAGCTCGAAGCGGAGGGCATCGTCATCCGCGAGCGCCAGGGCCGCCGGAACAGCTACACGATCGACCTGAAGGCCGTGCGTACCTTCCCTCGTTGGTCCCCTGGCGAGTGGGAGCTGCCCCACCAGCTCGTCGATGTCGCCGTCGCCGGCCTTGATGCCCTCATCCGCCGCAACGGCGGCGGCCTCAACGCCGCGGGGTGATGCCCCGCGGCCGCCGGGCAGTCCATGAGCCGATCCAACAAACATCATGAGACGCCCACCCTTCGGTGGACGTCCATAGCTTCGCGTTAGGACCAACAGGCTGACGGGCTGACAGGCTGAACGCGCTGCCTCAGCCGACTCCCGCCTTCTGGCGCTCGGGCTCCAGATCCACGACCTCGGTACCTGCCGGCTCCGCCATCTGGTTCCGTTCGTAGTACAGCCGCACCAGCGCGTCAGCCAGCTTCTTCGAGTCGTGGCGATAGCGGTTGTCCACGCACACGACATCCGACTTCACCACCCGCGCCCCGTCCAGGTTGATGCGGTCGATGCGCACCGGGTCGGAATGCCACTCCTCGGGCAGGCCGCCGTTGTAGTTGCTGTTCGCCAGCACGAAGTCGAACAGGTTGCCGTGGAGATGCTCCTTCAGTGCCGTGAAGTGGTCGCTCACACTGAACGAGTCCGTCTCACCGTGCTGCGTGGCCACGTTGCACACGTAGACCTTCAGCGCCGACGACACCTCGATGGCGCGGCGGATCCCTTCGACCAGCAGGTT
>DATECV010000113.1:0-8669 GCA_035286725.1 Dehalococcoidia bacterium
AGCGTGCGCTGGTTCTCCTTCAGCACCTGCAGGAGCTGGCGCGGCGAGCCATCGATCCCCTGGCCGAGCACGAGAATCTCGTGCTCCTCGAGTTGCTGTTTGATGCCGTTGTAGGCGGCGCGGAGTCCGCTGTGGGACGTAAACAGCGCGAGAGCGCGTCCCTCGCTAGCGCGGACCATCTCGATGAGGGCGGTCTGCAGCGAGGCGAGGTAGCCGTGCTGTTCGGGCTCCGGAATGTCGCTGGGCGCGAGGATGAGCGTGCTGGTCTGGTAGTCGAAGGGCGAGCCGAGGAGCAGCTCGCGGGCGTCCTCGAAGCCGAGGCGGCCCTTGATGTAGTCGAAGTTGTCTTCGGTGCTGAGCGTGGCGCTCGTGAGCACGACGCTGTCCTTCGGCTCGAACAGCAGCATCTTCAGCGTGTCAGCTACCGACAGGGGGGCGCTCGCCAAGGACGGCGAGGCGTCACGGCGCCCCATGGTGAGCCAGCAGACCGTCTCGCGCTCGTCCTTGCCGACGATGCGCGACAGCCCGGCACGCAGGCGATCGCCGTCGTCGAGCAGATCGGCGACGGCCGCGATCGCGGCGTCGCGGTCGTGCAGGTCGGAGGGGTTCGCCCCGCTGAGCATGGCGTGTACTTCTTCGAGGACGCCACACACCGCGGCCAGCTTCTCTTCGACCGCGAACCAGGACGCCTCGATGTCCGCCCAGTCGGGTTGGACGCGAATGCCGCGGTTGATGGGGATGCGCTCGTCGTAGTCGTTGCGGCCGGTGCCGTGGTTGGCCCCGAACTCTTGAATCGCGCGCCAGAACCCGGGGACGGCGTCGCGTGCGCGCGTCGCTGCCTGCGACAGGACCTGCGCCAGCGATTGAAGCTGGGGCGCGACGCTGATGGCGCCCTGGGAGGCGCGTGCCGTGGTGTAGAGGGTCGACACGAGGCCGCCTTCGCGGTCGCGGCTCACGCGCGTGAAGATGGCGTCGAGCCAGTCGAGGAGGTCGTTCTCACTGGCCGAGAAGCCGAACTGCTGGGTGGCCTGCTCTTCGAGGTGATGGGCCTCGTCGACGACCAGATGCTTGTATTCGGGCAGCACGTTGCCGCCCGTGGCGAGGTCGGACAGCAGCAGCGCGTGGTTCACGATGATGATGTGCGCGGCCTCGGCCCGCTTGCGGGCCCGAAGGAGGAAGCAGGAGCCATCGCGGACGTACGCGCACTGCATCGAGAGGCAGCCGCCCTCCTGTGCGCTGACACGGCGCCAGATGCCGTCTTCCTCCCGGCGCAGGTTCATCTCGGCGCGGTCGCCCGTGTCCGTTTGGCCTAACCAGAACAACAAACGTACGAGGACGCGCGCTTCGTCGGAGGAAAGAGACGCCGTCCGCAGCATGGCCGCCCAGCGCAGCAGGCACAGGTAGTTCGCCCTCCCCTTGAGCTGGGAGGCGCGGACTGTATCGGGGTCGATCCCGGCGGCGGAGAGGATGCGACGGGCGACCGGGATGTCTTGCGCGATGAGCTGCTCCTGGAGGTTGATGGTATTGGTCGAAACGACCGTGCGCGCGTTGTTCCGTACCGCGTGGAGCGCCGACGGCACCAGGTACGCCAGCGACTTTCCGACGCCCGTGCCAGCCTCCACGATGAGGCGGTTGCTCTCGGCGATCGTCTCGCCGACCGCGCGGGCCATCACCGTCTGTTCGCGGCGCTCCTCGTACTCGGCCAGCGCCTCGCGGGCGGCCACCGACTTCAGGAGGCGCGACGACTCCTCACCAGCGACGACGACCTTCTTCGTCGCGGGGGCGTCGGCATCCTCGATGGCGGCCGGCGCTTTCACGAAGGCGTGTACAAAGCCTTCGCGCTCTCCGTCGCCGGGCCGCCGAGGATGCTCCTGGGCAACCTCGCGGAGCAGGTGGCGCAGCGCCCAATCGCTCATCGAGCTCAGCCGCTCGGCTTCGGCCAGCAGATCGGAGGGCGACGATGCGAGGCGCTCGCGTAGAGCCAGGAAGACGCGCATCGCGGCATCGGCATCGGCCATGGCGCGGTGGCGCCCCGTGAACTCGAGGCCCAGATGGTCGGCGATGCCGCCGAGGGAGTTCTGCGTCAGATCGCCCAGCAGGAGGCCCGCCAGTTCGTGCGTGTCGTAGGTGGGCCCGAAGAGCTGGACACCCTTCCTCATCAGGAAGCCCGTGTCGAAGGTGGGGTTCTGTCCGACGATGGGGTCGAGGCCGACGAACGACTCGAGCTCGAGCGCGATCGAGCTGAAGTGCGGCGCGGTGGCAAGCTCGCGCTCGTCGATGCCGGTGAGCAGGGCGATGCGGTAGTCGAGCTTGCGTCCGGGGTTCACGAGGGAGTGGTAACGATCGACCACGCCGCCGACATCGAAGCGAATGGCGGCTACTTCAATGATCTCGTCGTTGTCGGGGTCGAGCCCGGTCGTCTCGAGATCGAGAGAGACGTATGGCATCGAGAAGGTTTCTAGGCGCCGGAGGGGCTGGGGCTCCACACGGCGCGCCTGATGCTAGCACGATCACGGCGACAGATGCTGTCGTTATGTGATGGCGCGGGCTCAGGTGGCCAGGCCGGGCGCCGCTTCCTCAAGGGAATCCTCGGTGAAATAGGTCAGCTTGCCCTGGAGCAGGCCGTGGTGCGCGTGGAACCGGCCGGCGCGCAGCTCGGTGAGGAACTCCTCGGGGCCCGTCACGTCCTTCTCGAGGACGGTGCAGTAGAACCCGATGCCGGAGCGCGAGTGGGCGTCGCTCCCTCCCGTGACGCGCTTTCCGAGGATCTTCGCCACCTGGAGCGCGAAGAGGTTCTCACGCGGCGTGTTCGCGCCGTTCAGCGCCTCGATCGCATCGACGAGCTGGAACACTGGCAGGCGCTCCGCGGCCTGCTCCGGCGTCATGGTGAAGGGCTCCTTGCCCTGCTTGCGGAAGTACACAGGGTCGAACCAGTGGCGAAACGGATGCGCCACCGTCATGAAGCCGCCCAGGTCGTCGAGGACCTTGCGCAGCTCCTCGGCGCGCCGGATGCCGGGCACGTACTGCTTGAGGCCCACGACGATCATGTGGCCCATGTCGGTCGAGACCTCCATGCCGTTGTTCACGAACAGGCCGCCGTGGCGCTCCCGGTAGTCGTTGAGCTTGTAGGTGTCCCAGAGGCGGTCGTGCTCCGTTATGTTGACGGCCGTCAGACCGCGCTGCAGCGCCTCTTCGGCCAGATCCTCGGGGTCGAGGCCGCTGTCTGAGGCGCCGGCGGTCGTGTGGATGTGCATGTCGATGATCGTGGGCATCGACGTGCATGGTAGCGAGACACGGCGCTACCCGCAGACGCACCACTGAGGGCCGTCTAGGCGGCCTGGGCGAGCCATGGGACGGCCCACCCGAAGAGGATGGCGCCTAGAACGGCCGCGGCCAGCGCAAACCTTCGCCACGGGGCGAGGAGCATCGGTACCACCAGTGCGGCGGCGAGCGCGAGCACCAGGGCCGTATACACGAGATTCGGAGAGCCCAGTCCCGCAGCGGGACGGCGGTCTTCGATGCCGTGCAGTGCCAGGCCCAAGATCATGCCCAAGGCCGTGAGCAGGAGAAACGCGGCGAAGTGCAAGACCATCGCCAGGGCGACGATATTCGTGCCGGTCGGCGCGAAACGCTCTGCGAATCCCGTCGTCTGGCTCGACCGGACGATCATGATGGCGCCAGCGGGGGCGACGATGATCGAGAACGCGAAGCCCACGATGAAGCCAGCGAAGACCTCGGCCACTTACAGCCTCTCGATGCGGAGCGCCTGCGCGCGGCGGAGGGCGTACGCCGACCGTGGGTCGAACCCCGTGTCGCGGATGCGCCTCGCCAGGGTGTCGGCAAGGTCAGCGCCGCCTCCGTAGAGGAGGAAGAACGATGGTCCGGCGCCGCACAGGTGCGGGGTGTAGCCGTCCGAGCGCAGCGCGTTCATGGCGCGCTCGGCGTCGCGCTGCAGGCGGGGCGTGACGTGCTCGAACACGTTGTTCAGCAGCTCATCGTGGATCATCCGGCCCGCCTCGACGGTCTCCCGCACGCCGATCGTCACGTCGCCGTCCGCGTAGTCGTCCGGCGTAAGCGCACCGAACATCTGCGCCGTCTTCTCGCCGCGTTCCCCGGGCGGGGGGATTGCCAGCATGATGCTGGGCGCGACGGCGTCCGGCAGGGCCATCACGTCATCGCCACGGCCGCTGACCGTGGCCGTGCCGCCGAGGACGAAGAACGGGGGATCTGAACCGATCTCACCGGCGATCTCGACCAGATTCATCTCGGTCTCTCCGGTATCCCAGAGCTGGTCCAGGCCGCGCAGGACGGCGGCCGCGTCGCTGCTCCCACCGCCGAGACCGGCGGCGACGGGGATGTGCTTTTCGAGGACGATGTGCGCGCCCTTGCGCACACCGGCGCGATCCCGGAGGGCCACGGCCGCCCGGTGGGCAAGATTCTGCTCGACGGGGTTGCCGGCCAGCATGTCGGGCTCTCCGGCCAGCTCGAGTGTGATTCCGGGCGCCTCCGTCAGCGTGATCACGTCACAGAGATCGATCGTCTGTAAAACGCTGCGGATCTCGTGATACCCGTCGGGGCGGGCGTGCAGCACTTCGAGTGACCAGTTGATCTTCGCGGGGGCGATGAGCCTGAGCGTCCTTGTCATGACGATGTCCTTGATATCCAGGCCCGGGTCACGGCCGCCCAATCATCGAGCGTCAACACATGCGGGCGCAAGCTCGCGTCCACGCCGGCCGCCGCCATCACCTGGTCGACGATCTCCTGCTTCACGCGCAGGCCGAACGAGAGGCTGTTCCGCAGCATCTTGCGCGGGTTGCCGAAGCCCGCCCGCGCGATATGAAAGAATGCGTCGAGCGGCACATTGACGCGCGGGCGCTCCGCGACGTCGATACGCACGACGGCTGACTGCACCTTCGGCGGCGGGTTGAAGGCGCCGGGGGCGACTTTCATGACCATGCTGGTCTCACCATAGACCTGGGTGGCGACGCTCAGCAGCCCCATCTTCGGCGGCCGCGCGCAGATCGCCTCGGCAACCTCGAGCTGGACCATAACGACGAGCCGGCGCGGGCGGACATCGCCCTCGAGGAAGAGGCGCAGGGTCGGCGCCGCAATGTTGTACGGGAGGTTCGCAACCACCACGTAGGGAGCGGCGGCGGAGCCGGCCGCGAGCAACTCCGAGGGTACGGCGTCTAACACGTCGCGCTCCACGATTGAGACGTGCGGCGCGCCGGCGAAGCGCTGGCGCAGAGATTCGATGAGCTCGCGGTCGACCTCGACCGCGACGACGCGGTGGGCACGCTGGGCGAGCACGGTGGTCAGCGCCCCGAGGCCGGGGCCGATCTCCATGACGGCTTCATCTGGCGCGATCTCCGCGGCGTCGACGATCCTGTTGAGGATGTTGGCATCGGAGAGGAAGTGCTGGCCGAAGCGCTTCTTCGCGCGGAACCGGAACGGCGCCCCGCTACTCGATGATGTAGATGTCAACCCACTGCGAGGCCCAGTCAATCTCGACTCCGTCCGGAAACCCGAGGTCGATGATGTAGCCCTTCACCGCCCCCCCGGTATCTCCGGCGACAGCATAGCCGTACCCGGGCACGAACATCCTGGTGCCGAGCGGGATAATCTCGGGATCCACGGCGACGATGCCGTAGGTGACGATTGCGCCGCTGGCCGTGACGCCGTAGTTGGGGTCGTCGGGCGAGCGGCCGGCGCTGGCGGGGTTGTAGGCCGTCGCGTAGACGCGCAAGGTCCGGGTGACGGCGCCGGACGACACGTCGGGCGCGGACTCGTTGCGGCCGGTGCGGGTCGGGTAGTAGATCACCGTGTCCACCGGCTCCGGGTCGAGCATGTCCTCGACCAGCTCCCGTCCGACCTCGACGCCGTCGACGTAGGTGACGTTGTAGCGGCGGACGCGGACGCCGTCACGGCCCTGGACGGTGCGGGTTTGGCCGGGCGGGAGGCTGGGGTCCGACTCGTAGACCGTACTGCTCTCGATGTACTCGTACGCCACGTCGTTCGTGGAGCCGAGCTGCACGACGCGCACGCTCATCTCCGAGGTGATCGGCGTCTCGAACGACGGATCGACGAAGGCGCCCGCCGGCAGGACGATGCCCTCTTGATCCAGCACCTCGCGAACCGTGCGGGCCAGCGTGTAGACGACGCGGTGACCATCCGGGAGCGCGATCGTCACGGGGTGGGCGTGGAGGACCTCGATCCGCGTGTCGAGTTCCAACGGCGCCTGCAGGTCGGGGACGACGACGTCTCCGGGCCCGACGACGACGCCGGCTTCTCGCAGCGCCTGGGCGATGGTCTGGCGACTGGACGTGGAGACGGTCTCCTGTGGTCCCTCCACGATGACGAACGGCACCGCGCGCCGGACCTCGATTTCTACGGTGGCGCCGTCCTGACTCAACTGTCGGCGGGCGCTCGATGCGAGGCGAATCGGGGGTTCGATCGGCGCGTTTTCCGAGACGAACACGCCATCTTGCATGACGCTGTCGCGCTGCTGGAGGACGATGTCAACCTCATCCAGGGCGTCTTCGATGGTGTCCGCCGCCGTGCGGAGCTCATAGGTCTGACCGTCCGCGATGATCCTCACGTCGCGAGCGCGGTCGACCATGAGGACGCGGGCGCCGGGCGTCTCGGCCGAGAGGACGCGATCGCCCTCGGCGATGTCCACGCCCGATTGGCGGAGCACGGCCTCGTCGCTGGACTGGCGGGTCTGTATCTCCACCTCGCGCCCATCGGCAACGACCCGGACGGTGCGGGGACGCACGGCGACGAAGACAAAGGCGCTGACCGCGATGAGCGCGGCAAGGACGGCGAGATGGCGACGCCGCCTGTCGTGGAACAACAGGCCGTGACGTCTCGCGTCGTGCAGCATCCGCGTCAGACCGCCGGAGCGGCCGGACACCGGCCTGAGCGGCAAGCGGCCTCCTACGCTACTCCCACCACGGGCGCCGGTTCATTCGGACAACAGGCGCCGCCCGCCACCCGGGCGGCCCATACGTAAGAAAGTAAGGTCGTGCACCTGCTGTCGATCAGGCCCTTGGGCGTAGCGACGCTAACTAGCTCCGGCCCGGTAACCCTGCGGCACCCGGAACTAACTGCTTACCGCTGCTTCCTTCCGGACCTGACGGGGTTCACAGCGCTCCGCCGCGCAGGACCAGGCCCTCAACGCCGCTCGGCACCGCCCGTGTCCAGGTACCATGACCTCGAGCAGGAATTCAGCCCCGCTATAGCGGCTTGCGGGTACAGGGCACCGCTGGCTCCCCGCCTAGCACGACCTGGGAGATCCTACCATGCGGCCAAAGCACGTCAAGCAACGCCGTACACGGCCGGCGTTTACTGGCATGGCGTTGACGCGGTAGGGCGCATCCTGTTGACCGGTGCGTCGCAATGCCATACGATTGGCCCCTGACCTGTCCGCCCGCGAGTAGACCGGGGCCACTCGATGCTCGGCGCCGCCCCCAAGTCCGTGTTTCTTGCGGTCGCTCTGACGGCGTCCCTGGCAGCCGCCACGTTCCTCTGGCAGTCGAACTCGGAAGCACAGCAGCCGGAGTGGGATCCCGTGGCGGTGGCCCGCGCGCACCTGGCGGGCACGGACACTCGCCGCGGTCTGGCGCCTGAAGCCACCACGGACGAGGTCCTGGTCGACGTGAAGGAGAGCCCGGGCGCGGTCCATGTTCGGCTGCAGCAGACGCTGAACGGGATCCCCATCGCCGGGGCCGTTTCGACGCTCAGCATGCAGCCCGGCGACCGGCAGGTGCGCCTGGCGATGGACAAGCGTCATCCCGACCCAGAGGGCGCCGCCTCGGGCACCGCGGCCCAGGTCTCACAAGCGGCGGCGGAGCGCGCAGCCGCTGCGGCCATCGGCCTCGTCGGGCCGCCAATGGCGCCGGTCAGCAGCAGCCTCGTCTACGTGCCACGGGGCCTGGAGCTGCGCCTCGCGTACGAAGTTCGCATCTCAGCCCGGGAGCCGCTCGGGGCATGGCTGGTGGCGATCGACGCGCTCACGGGCGAGACGATCTCGTACAACAACGTGATGGCTTTCGATTCGGGGCAGGTCTTCCACCCGAACCCAGCGGAGAGCTCGGGGTTCACCATCCCACCACCATCCAATTGCGATACGCCGCCGAATGCGACGACCCTGGCCCCGGAGCGGACGTCGGTCACGCTCCTGGGGATCACGCCGGCGCAGAACAAGCTCAAGGGCCAGTACGTCGACGTGACGGCGCCGGGGCTGCCCGTGGGCTACAAGGCGGCCGGTCAGGCCAACGAAGCCTCGCGCGTCTACGACTACAACTGCAACGACGACCGCTTCGAAGAGGTGATGGTCTACTACTACGTGGACCTCACCCAGCGGAAGCTGCAGTCGCTGGGATTCACGGGCAACTCCTCGGTGCTGGCGAGCCCCATCCCTGCGAACGCGCACTGGGACAACCAGTGCAACGCCTTCTACGACCCGTTCAATCGCGGCATCTTCTTCATGGACGGGGACGTCGTGGACTGCTCCTCGGACACCGGAGAGGACGCCGACGTCATCGTTCACGAGTACGGCCACGCGCTGCAGGACGCGGTCACACCGGGCTGGGGCTTCAGCAGCAACCCTCTCGCGGTCGAGCAGACGGGGTCGATCGGCGAGGGCTGGGGCGACTTCATCACGGGCG
>DATECV010000114.1:0-13849 GCA_035286725.1 Dehalococcoidia bacterium
CCGCCAGCGCGATGCCACCGATCCGGTTGCCGCGCGAGGCGTCGATCGCCGCGAAGGCGGCCGCGGCGCTCAGCGCCAGCACCAGGTACGCGCGGAACTGCGGTTCGTAGCCGGAGTGTTCGTCGGCGCCCACGATCGCGGCGATAGTAGCGATGGCCACGCCGGTCGCGGCCGCGGCATACCCCAGGACGAACGTATCCTCGCGCCACACCGCGTGCAGCCGGTCGAGCACAGCGTCCCTCGCCCACCGCGCGGTCACGGCAAACGCGACGGCCGGCAGCAGGAACGCGAAGGCGTAGTACTCCGCGCTGGCCTCCAGCGCGTAGACCGTCGCGCCCGCCACGCCGACCAGCGCCACGATCATCGCGGCGAACCCGGACCTCTCGTGGCGCACGAACGCGTCGATGGCGTAGAACGGCGCGATAAGCCCGAACGTCGCTGCCAGGAACCAGCGCGAACCGAGGTCGTACACGGCCTCATCGCCCGTGGAGGCCTCCAGCACGAACAATGCCACGGCCAGCGCCAGCCCGGTGCTGATCATCGCCGCCCAGCGCAGCATCCCGTCGAAGCCGTCCGCGAGCCGGGCATTCCCGGGCGCGACGCTCGCCGCGACCATCGCTCCGCCGAAGACGGCCGATAGTGCCGCCAGCGCCAGCACGTAGAACTCGGCCGATGCGTCCGCCGCGAAGGCGACGGCGACGAACGCCGCTCCGAACCCTGCGATGACCGCCACGCCGCTGCCTTCCGCGCGCACCGCGACCATGTGAAGCGCGGCGTACGCGGCGAACGCGAGAAACGACAGCGGCAGGAACCAGCGTGTCGCCACGTCCACGCCGATCTCCTCGCCGTCTATGCTCAGCAGCGCCACGCCCAGCGCGACCGCGGCCGAAGCCACCGCGACGGCGTGTGCTTGCTGCGTCCAGATCTCGCCAACGCGCGACCGCAACGTCGCCGGACCGGCGAGGCTCGTGAGCGACATCGCGGTCGCGAGGGCGATGAACACGGACGGCGTCCATTCCGCGGGCGTGTTCGAGACCACGCACGCCGCCAGCGCCGCGCTCACCAGCGCCACGCCGCCTCCAAAGGAGTAGATCTTGCCCAGCCCGAGGTATGCAACCGCGGTATAGAACCCCGCCGTCACGATCGACCCCGCCAGCCACATCGACTGCGCGCTCAGGTCGCCCTCGCCGAAAATGCTGCGCGCCGCGACGAAGTTCAGCGGCACCAGGATCGCCCCGATGCCGAAGAACACGCGCCCGGCCGTTGCCACGCGCTCGATCCGCAGGCACAGCGCCCCGGCGATGAGAAACGCGACGGTGTACGCCGCCAGCAGCGTCATTTTCAGCGCGCCGCTGACCGCCTCCCCGGAATAGCCGACGTAGATCAGCGCGGCCACGACCGTAAGGAAGGCGCCCGCGAACAGGAAGAGGTTCGCCTGCTGCTCCGCCAGCCAGCTCCAGTCGAACTCCGGCCGTGGCGGCGCGGGCGCACGCGGTGGCGGTGGCGGGGCGGACCTCTGCGGCGTCCGTTCAACTACCGCCCGCTCGCGCAATACCGGCGGCGCCTGTGGCGCTGCCGCCCTTGCCTGGGTGGGCGACGTCAGTTCGCGAAGCTGGTCCTCGTAGTGCGTCTCCAGGCGCGCCCGCTGCTGCGGCGTCAGCGCATCGGCCATGGGCCACGACTGCAGCTCGTGCAGGACGTACGCCGTGCCCGAAATGAGGCCACTGCGCGTCAGGTCCCGTGGCGCGCCGCACGCCTCGCACGTGCGCAGCCCCGGGTCGCCACGCCGGCCGCAGGTCAGGCAGTAGTGGGTGAATGGGACGCTCATGGCCGTTCTCCAGTCGCAGGTATGACTGCCCGGAGTATCAGCCGCCGGCGCCTCCATAGCGAGGTGCGTATGTACTACGTTGGCGTACCTATGCGTACCATTCCGGCCTCCCTGACCAGGCCGGTTGGCCCGTGTGCCTATGCGTCGTCAGGCCCCGCTTCGTCGCCGCGGCCCCGGAACACCAGGCGGACCGCCGTACCCTCGAAGCCGAACTGCCGCCGGATCACGTTCTCCATGTACCGGCGATAGCTGAAGTGAACCTGCGAGGCGTCGTTCAGGAAGAACACGAACGTCGGCGGGTCGACCTCCGCCTGCGTTACGTACAGCAGCTTGATGCGCTTCCCCTTTGCTGGCGTGGGCGGCGGCTTCTGTGCCACCGCCCGGCGAACGGCCTGGTTCAGCGCCCCGGTCTCGATGTGGCGCTTCCGCTCCCCGCCGATCCGCACCGCCTCATCGAGCACCTCGCGGATACCTTCGCGCTCCTTCGCCGAGATGAACCGCACCGAGATCCAGGGCGCGAACTTCACCTTCCACTTGATGCGGCGTTCCCACTGCTCCTGTGTCCATGCCTCGCCGGATTCCGGATCCCCCCGCACCAGGTCCCACTTGTTCGCGACGATGAGGATGCCGCGGAACGCGTCCAGCGCGAAGCCGATCACGTGCGCGTCCTGCGCCGTGAACCCCTGCGAGAGGTCGATCACGCACAGGGCCATCTGAGCCCGCTCCAGCGCCCGGCGCGCCCGTAGCGTCGAGTGCTTTTCGACGCCCGGCTCGATGGCGCCACGCCGCCGCAGGCCGGCGGTGTCCACCAGGACAAGCGGCGTGCCATCAAGGTCGAAGCGCGTGTCGATCGCGTCGCGCGTAGTGCCGGGGACGTCGCTCACGATCACCCGCTCCTCGCCCAGGATGGCGTTCAGCAGCGACGATTTCCCCACATTGGGCCGCCCCACGATCGCGATGCGCAGGGCGCTGTCCTCTTCGACCGCCTCGGCGTGGGGCAGGGTGTCGGCGATCATGTCCAGCACGTCGGCCACCCCGTGCCCGTGGTGCGCGCTGATCGCGATCGGCTCCCCCAACCCCAGCTCGAAGAAGGCGACCGCCGCCTCCTCGCGCTCCCTGTTCTCGGCCTTGTTGGCCAGCAGCAGCACCGGCTTGTGCGCCCGGCGCAGAAGATCCGCAACCTCGTACTCGGCCGCCGTGATGCCGGTGATCGTGTCGACGACGAAGAGGATCATCTCCGCTTCGTCCAGCGCCTGCTCGACCTGTTGCCGGATGAGCGGCGTGTAGGTGCCGGGCACGTCGGGCTCCAGCCCGCCCGTGTCCACGACGGTGAAGTCGCGGCCGCGCCAGTGCGCCTCGCCGTAGATGCGGTCGCGCGTCGTCCCCGGCAGGTCTTCGACCAGCGCCGGCCGCCCCCCGACGATCCGGTTGAACAGCGCTGATTTGCCGACGTTCGGCCTGCCGACGATCGCGACGATGGGCAGCGATGCTGTGGATTCGCTCATGGCCGCGCCGTCAGGGCCACGCCAAGCTCGCCCGGCTCCACGCGCACGACCGTCGTCCCCACCGGCGCCGTCACCTCGATCGGGAGCACGTGCAGCCCCGGCCCCAGACCCCGCGCGTCCGCGACTACGATGATGGACTCCGCCGTGATCGCCTGCAACGTGGGCAGGTCGCCGGCCAGCGTGATCACCACGGAATCAGCCGGGGTCACGGCCAGCCCGTCGCCCACGTTGCGCACCTGCGGCACGACCAGGAACGACACTTCGCCCCGGATGGGCGTGATGGTCACCGTGACCAGGACCTGGATCGAGCCCAGCACGCTCGAGTCCGGCGGCAGCCGTAGCTCCGCTTGCTGCACCACCGATCCGCGGGCGTCGCCGATGGAGATGTCGCTCGTCGCGATGCCCGCCAGCGGGTCGATGGACTGCAGCACCGCCAGCGACCCGGTGATCGTGACGAGCGACGGGTCAACGACGATGCCCGTGACGTTGTAGCCCGCCGCCGGGATGCCGCTGACTCTGGGGCTCACCACGAACTGCTGGCTGAACACGCTCTGCTCGACCGTCACGTCGACGCGCGCCGTCCCGGGGCTCACCGTCACTCTGCTGATCTCGCCGCCGCGCGCACCGCGCGGGCTGAGCTGCACGCGGTCCTCCCGGAAGTCCGCCGACCGCCCGGTGACACCCACGTCCGCGACCGCTTCATCCACCAGCTCGACCAGGCTCTGCGGCCCGCTGACCGTCGCCGTCTCCGGGTCGACCGTGCGGCTGTCCGCCTCGTAGCCCTCTTGCGGCGACCCCGCCAGCTCCACGCGCACCGGTACCTGCTTGGTGCGCAGGTTCTCCAGCGTCACTTCGATCTGCTCCGGCGTGGTGCGCACCACGCGCACGTCGCTCTTCGTTGAAACGACGCTGACGGCCACGGTCTGTTCCCCCTGTTCGAAGCCCCCCAGGTTGGCTTCCGCCTCGAAGTCCGCCGGTCGCAGGCTGCTCAGGTCGTGCTCGGGGCCCTCGATCTCGATGCGCACCGTATTCGCCGTGGAGTTCGCCACCGCCAGGCCGTCGGGCACGTTGACGAACCCGATTTCGACGGCGCTGTTGAACGTCTGCCGTTTCGTGGGGTTCTCCGCGTCGGTCACGAACAACCACAGGCTCAGGGCCAGCGCGAGCGACAGGATCACGAGACTGATATTCCCCACGATGGACGTGACAAGCCCTCGCCCGAAGAACCACAGTGCGTGGGGGAGCCGTCGAAGCCACTCCATCAGGCGCTCCCGTCCTGGCGGCCCGCCAGCAGCCGCTCCAGCGCCGTACGGAGCCGCTCTTCGTCGAGCCGGCCCTGCAACTGCCCTTCCGCGGCCACCGAGATCCTCCCCGTCTCCTCCGACACCACGACCGACACCGCGTCGGTGCGCTCCGTGATGCCGAGCGCGGCCCTGTGTCGCGTCCCCAGCTCACCCGGAAACGCGTTCTCCGACAGCGGCAACGTCACACCCGCGGCCACCACACGGTCGTCGCGCACGACCAGCGCGCCGTCGTGCAGCGGCGAGTTCGGATAGAAGATGCTCTCGATCAAGTCCGGCGTCGGCACGGCGTCGACCGGGATGCCGGTCTCGATGTAGTCCTGCAACCCCGTCTCGCGCTCCATGACGATGAGCGCCCCGATGCGCTTCTTCGCCATGTCCAGCGCCGCCACGTTCACCGCCTCGATCGTCTTGTGGCTGCTCGCCGATGCTCCGAACGCCCGCGCCCCCGTCCGCCCCAGCCGCTCCAACGCGCGCCGCAGCTCCGGCTGGAAGATGATCGGCAGCGCGATCAACAGGCCCGTGAAGGAGTTACGGATCAAGAAATCCAGCACCGGCAGGTCGAACGCCTGCACCACGATCACCGCCGCGATGAGCAGGATGAACGCGCCCCGGATAACGGCCATCGCCGTCGTGCCGCGCAGCAGCAGCAGGACCCAGAAGAACAGCAGCGAGATAATCGCCACCTCGAAGGCGGCAGCTCCGTCGAACTGCTCGAAATTGTCCTTGAGGAAGTTGCCCAGGTCGCTCATGTCCGCGACCTACAGGGCATGATCACTCGCCGTCAATGCGAGGATGGCCTTTTGCGCGTGCAGGCGGTTCTCCGCCTGGTCGAACACGACCGACTGCGCCCCTTCGATGACGTCGTCCATCACCTCCTCGCCACGATGCGCCGGCAGGTCGTGCATGAAGATCGCCGTCGGCTTCGCCAGCGCCATCACGTCGCCCGTGATCGCGAATCCCACAAACGCCTCCTTGCGCTGCGCGTAGCTGTCCTCCTGTCCCATGCTCGCCCAGACGTCGGTATAGACCACGTCGGCCTCGCGCACCGCTTCCGCCGCCGATTCGTAGAACTCCGCGCGCCCGCCGTTGCGTTCCGCGCTCTCCGCCACCCTGCGGCGCGTGCCCTCCGGCAGGCTGTACCCGTCCGGCGATGCCATCGCGAACCGCATGCCCGCAAGCGCCGCGCCCTCCGCCAGCGACTGCGCCACGTTGAAGCCGTCGCCCACGAAGGCCAGGCGGACGCCGCGCAACGTGTCGAATCGCTCGCGGATCGTCAGCAGGTCCGCCAGCGCCTGGCAGGGGTGCTCTTCGTCGGACAGGGCGTTGATCACCGGGACGTCAGCGTGGCGCGCCAGTTCCAGCAGCGTGTCGTGCGAGTACGTGCGCGCCGCGATCACGTCCACGTAGCGGCTCAGCACCCGCGCCACGTCCGCCACCGGCTCCCGCTGGCCCAGCCCGACCTCCGCCTGACTCAGGTAGATCGCGTGTCCGCCCAGCGCCTGCATCGCCACGTCGAAGCTGACGCGCGTCCGCAGTGACGGTTTCTCGAAGATGAGCGCCAGCGTCTTGTTCCGCAGAAGGTCGTGGCCGCCGCCGTCCCGCTTCATGCTCAGCGCCGTGCGCAGGATCAGCTCCAGCTCGTCCGGTGTCAGTTCGGAGATAGAGAGCAGGTCGCGGCCGCGCACGGTTCCCTCGCTGGAGTGCGGGCTCCCGTCCTGGGCGCGCCGAAGCGAATTGCCCGCATAGTGAACACTGTTCTGAGTATAGCGGCCCATGTACGTCGCAGGTTGACATTTCGTACTGGAAACGGGACATTCGTCAGCCCTCACCCGTCGCGTGAGCCCCCCTCCACTGTGATATGATCCCGGAACGAAGGAACCGACGCTGATCCATATGGACACACAGCCCGCCCGTCCCGAGCAACAGCCCTCCCGCTTGGCGCTCATCTTCCCGGGTCAGGGATCGCAGCACGCCGGCATGGGCCGCCGCGTCGCCGAGGCGTCACCCCGCGCCCGCGCCATCTTCGAACAGGCAAGCGACGTCCTCGGGATCGATGTCACCAAGATCGTCATGGACGGCTCCGAAAAGGAGCTGGCGAAGACCACCACCACCCAGCCCGCCATCCTCGCCGTGAGCTGGGCCTACCTCACCTACCTGCGTGAGCGCGCCGAAGAGTTCGGCCGCCAGCTCCGCCCCTCCCACGGCTCCGGCCACAGCTTCGGCCAGTTCTCCGCCGCCGCCGCCGCCGACTCCATCTCGTTCCCCGATGCGCTGAAGCTCGTCCGCGAACGTGGCCGCATCATGACGAAGTGGTCGAAGAGGCGGACCGGCGGCATGGCCAGCGTGATCGGCCCCTCCGATGACGACGTCCGTGGCGTGCTCCAACGGATCTCGCCCGATGGCGACGTCGGCGTTGCCGCTGTCAACGCGCCGGGCCAGACCGTGATCTCCGGCACCCTTGCCGCGCTCGGCCGTGCGATCGAGGCGATGAAGGAGCGCGGCCGCGTCGTCCAGCTCCCCATCTCCGTCCCGGGCCACTTCCCCAAAATGGCCGAAGCCCGCGAAGAGCTGCGGAAGCGCATCGACGCCATCGACTTTCGCGATCCGAAGTTCCCCCTCGTCTCCAGCCTCACCGGCAAGGCGCTCACTACCGCGGACGAAGTGCGGCAGGAGCTCTCCGACCAGATGACCGGCGCCATCAACTGGATGCGCGCCTTCCTCGAGATGCGCAAGGCCGGCGCCTCCGCCTTCTTCGAGGTCGGCCCCGGCCACGTCCTCAGCAACCTCACCAAGCGCCTCGACCGCGACGCCAGGATGATCGACATCTTCGACGATTCCCAGTGGGTCGATCTCGCCCCCCTGCTCCCGCCGCTCGATGTACGCACCGTCAAGGCGCCTTGCGACACGGCCCCGGCCGCCGGCCTCCCGCCCGGCGCCGCCAGCGACGCTGCAAAGGTCCGCCGTGGCTAGGCCCGAGACCCTACCCAACCGACGTGTCGTTGTGACGGGCATGGGCGCCGTGTGCCCGCTCGGCAATAACTGGCGCGACGCCTGGCAGGCCATGGTCGACGGGCGCAGCGGCATCGCCCGCATCACGCAGTTCGACGCCTCATCCTTCCAGGTGCAGATCGGCGGCGAGGTCCGCGACTTCCGGCCCGAAGAAGTCATCCCGAAGAAGGAACTCCGTCACATGGACGAGAACGGCCAGTACGCCGTCGTCGCCTCCCTCGAGGCCCTCGCCGATTCCGGCCTCGTCATCGACGACGCGAACCGCGACGATGTCGGCGTGATCATGGGCTCCGGCGGCGGTGGATACGGCACCCTCCTCCGCGGCTACGATACGTTCTTGAAGGAAGGCTACCGCCGGGTCAACCCGTTCATGCTCGGCAGCATGCTCCCCGACGCCGCCTCCGGCCACGTCGCCATCGCCACCGGCGCGGCCGGCCCCAACTTCTGCATCGCTTCCGCCTGCTCCACGGGCACCGGCGCCATCGGCGAGGCGTGGGAGACGATTCGCCGCGGCGATGCCGAGGCGATCATCGCCGGCGGCACCGATAACCCCCTGCTGCCCGTCCTCCTCGCTGCCTTCCACGCGCTCCGCGCGCTTGGCCACGACAACGAGCACCCCGAGCGCGCGTGCAAGCCCTTCGACAAGCGCCGCGATGGCTTCGTCGTCGGGCAGGGCTCCGCCGTGCTCCTCCTCGAGTCGCTGGAGAACGCGAAGGCGCGCGGCGCGGAGATCTATGCCGAGATGATCGGCTACGCCACCACCAACGACGCGCACGACATGGTCGCCTCGCTCGAATCCGGCCGCGGCTCCGCCGTCTGCATGTCGCGGGCCATCAGGAAGGCGGGCATCGACCCCTCCGAGGTCGCCTACGTCAATCCGCACGGCACCGGCACGCAGCTCAACGACCGCGCCGAAACAGCCGCCCTGCACACGGTGTTTGGCGACCACGCGAGGAAATTGGCGATCAGCTCGACCAAGGCCATGCACGGTCACCTCATGGGTGGCGCCGGCGCGCTGGAGGCGATCGCTGCCATTCAGACCATCCGGACGGGCATCATCCCTCCGACCCTCAACTACGAGGTGCCCGATCCCGACTGCGACCTCGACTACGTGCCGAACGAGGCGCGCCAGTCCGACGTCCGCGTGGCGCTCTCGAACTCGGTCGGCCTGGGTGGACATAACGCTTGTGCCATCTTCCGCCGGTTCGAGGATTAGCGCCCGACGCGCTGCCACATCTCACTCCCGACGTGACGCGTACCATGGAGGGGAAAAGCGCCCGGCTGCGCGCGGAGCCTCATATGCGTCCGCTCATCGTCATCACGCTGACCTTGCCGCTGGTCCTGGCGGCGGCTTGCTCGTCCGATGAACCCGCCGGGCGGGAGGTCACGCCGTCGGTCACCGGCGCCTCGGCGACAGAGCCGCCGGCCGCGACCGGCGCCACATCGCAGCCTCCGGAACGACCCCGGATCGAGGAATACGCCGTCCCCGCCGGGTCGCGCCCGCACGATGTCGCGCCCGCCAGCGACGGCGGCGTCTGGTACACGGCGCAGGCCACCGGAAAGCTCGGTCACCTCGATCCGGAGACCGGCAGCGTCGACGAGATCGCGCTCGGCGCGGGCTCCGCGCCGCACGGCGTCGTCGTCGGCCCCGACGGCGCACCGTGGATCACCGATAGCGGCCTGAACGCGATCGTCCGCGTCGATCCGGACACGCGGGACGTGCGCGTCTTTCCGCTGCCCGCGGATCGCCCCGCCGTCAACCTCAATACCCCAGCGTTCGACGGCGCCGGCGTCCTCTGGTTCACCGGCCAGTCCGGTGTCTATGGCCGTCTCGACCCGGGAACGGGCGAGATCGACGTGTTCGACGCCCCTCGCGGTCGCGGCCCGTACGGCATCGACGCAACGCCTGACGGCCTCGTGTACTACGCATCCCTCGCCGGCAGTTACGTCGCCGCCATCGACGCGGAAACCGGGATCGCGACGGTCCTCGAACCGCCGACCGCGGGCCAGGGCGCCCGTCGCGTTTGGTCCGACTCGCAGGGACGCATCTGGGTCAGCGAGTGGAACGCCGGACAGGTCGCCGTCTTCGACGCGGCCGGTGCTTCGTGGCGAGAATGGAAGCTCCCCGGCGATGGTCCGCAGCCGTACGCCGTCTACGTCGATGACCGCGACGTGGTCTGGCTCAGCGACTTCGGCGCCAATGCGCTCGTGAGCTTCGACCCGGCAACCGAGCGCTTCACGTCCTACCCGCTCCCGTCCACGCCCGGAAACGTGCGCCAGTTGCTCGGCCGCCCCGGCGAGGTGTGGGGTGCGGAATCCGGCGCGGACAAGCTCGTCGTGATCCGTACGGGGCCGTGATGGTGCGGCGGCGGTCTTCGGCGCGGGCTGCTACCCTGCCGCCATGAGCGAACCGATTCTCGAGAGGACGATCGAGCTGCCGCTCGACTACGCGCTGACCTTCCGCGCGACGCCGCGCTCCATGAAGCGCACGGTCATCCGCCTGCTCCCCTGGGCTCTCGTCGCCATGCTGCCCGCCGGGAAGCGGCCCGCGCGCATCGCCACGGCCCTGGCTTCCCGCCTGTCGCCGCTCGCGCGGTACGGCATTCGCTGACCGGGCTCGCTCACAGGTTCGGACGCTGCGCGAAGTAGGCCCGCACGGCGTCGATGTCGGCCCGGATGGCCGCCGTGAGCGCTTCGCGCCCGTCAAACTTCGCCTCGCCCCGCAGCCGCCGCAGCAGCTCGATGCGCAGCTCCCGCCCGTACAGGTCCCCCTCGAAGTCCAGCAGGTACGTCTCGATGCTCGGGCGCTCCGCGTCGAACGTCGGCTTGATCCCGACGTTTGTCGCGCCCATGTAGGTACCGCCCGCCACGTGCGCGCGTGTCACGTACACGCCGAACGCCGGCAGCACGCGGTCGGGGGTGATCGCCATGTTCGCCGTCGGAAACCCGATCGTCCGGCCTCGCTCCGCGCCTCGCACCACCGGGCCCCGCAGCGAAACCGGCCGCCCCAGCAGCGCCGCCGCCTGCTCCATCTCCCCCGCGCCGATCGCCCGCCGGATCGCCGTCGCGCTCACCCGTCCGCCGTCCGCGTCCAGCGGCTCGTCCAGCACCTCCAGCTCGAACCCCAGCTCTTCCGCGATCTCGGCCACGCGCGCCGGCGTGCCCTCCCGCCCGCGCCCGAACGCGTTGTCCGGACCCATCAGCAGGTACCGCATGTCCAGCGCCCCGTGCAGCATCGCCACGAAGTCGTACGCCGAAAGCTCCGCCACCTCCGAGGTAAACGTCAGCGGCGCCACGAAGTCCACGCCCGTGGCCCTCAGCAGCTCCACGCGCTCCTCCAGGCTGGTGATGTACGCCACGCGGATCTGCGGCCGCAGCACCTGCACCGGCGAGGGGTGCAGCGTCACGATGCCGCTCGCCAGCCCCCGCGCCCCGGCCCGCGCCTTCAGGCCCTCGATCAGGTGCCGGTGTCCCAGGTGTACGCCGTCGAACACGCCCAGCGTGACGGCGCTCGGCCGTCCCGGGGCGTGGCGTATCAGCTCGTCGCGCGACAGCAGCATGCGAAAAGGGTACATGCGCCGGGGCGCGGATTACAGTTGACACCTTTGCCCGCGACCGTAGCGAAGCTGGGTGGTAGAATGCCCCACCCTCTGGACACGGAGCCCCGTTGGACAACGAGTACTACCTCGATCGCGACGCAATCATTCGCACCATCCGCTCGGCGGACGTCGTGGCGTTTCGTTTTGTCACCGTCCCCGTGCGGCTGCTCGTCGACAACCGCTTCACCGAGAGCGACGCGCCGATGGTGAAACTGGTGCCCAAGGTCGATAGCGCCGAGGAGCGCTTCAAGAGCCTGAAGAAGCTGCGCCCGCGCTTCAAACTGCCGCAGAAGATCAGCGCCATCTGGTGGCCGCGCCACATCGCCACCCTGCGCGAGACCGGCATCTGGGCCGCCATGGTCGAGCGCATCGAAGCGAACGGCTTCCCCGCCGTGTCCGGCCACTGCGACGAGATCTTCGACGAGCTGCTCCGCATGGAGCGCATGGAGATCGTCAACGCCATCGGCGGCGAAGGCTACCGCACGCTCTGGCCCGCCCGGCGCGAGTAGCCCGATGGACCGCTCGCAGTTCATCGCCCTGGTGCGCAAAGCCCTGCGCGGCGTGCCGCCCCCGTTCAAGGAGCACCTGCGGCAGGTCGATATCGTCGTGAAGCGCCGCCCGACGCGCGCCGACCTCGCCGAAGCCGACCTCGCCGCCGACGAGTCCATGTACGGCTTCTATCGCGGCATCCCGCTCACCGAGCGCGACGGCGGCTACAACCTCGTCGCTCCCGATGTCATCGACATCTACCAGGAGCCCCTCGAAGATGACTTCCCCGACGAGGCCGAGCTCATCGCGGAGATCCGCACCACCGTCCTCCACGAGCTCGCCCACTTCTTCGGCATCGACGACGACCGCCTCGAGGAGCTTGGCCTCGGATAACCCGCTGCCTTCTCCTATCCAACCGACTTGTCAACTCCCGTTTCCGCCGCTTGTGAATCTGCGCACAGCCCCGGATTGCCTCGCCTGCGATTCACTCTCGTTTGACCCGCGCAGATTCGTGGGGTAGAGTCGAACCACCTTCAACCTCCTATCCCGCCCCCGGGCGGACGACTGACCCGGTACATGCCCGAACTCGGCCGGACACTTTCACAGGCGAGGGTCTCACGCGGCCTCACCCTTGAGGACTGCGAGCGCGATACGCGCATCTCCAAGCGCTACCTCGACGCCCTCGAGCGCGAAGACTGGAAGGTCTTCCCCGCTCCTGTCTACAGCCGGGCCTTCCTCCGCACCTACTCGCAGTACCTCGGCCTCAATCCCGCCGAGCTCATGCGCCTCTTCCAGTCTCAGACCGAAGAGCCCATCATTCGCCCGCTTCCCGAGGTGACAGCCGCTCCCTCCACCGCCAACATGAACGTGGTGCTCGCCGGCGTCGTCCTCGTGCTCCTCCTGTTTGCCGGCGCGTTCCTCTTCTTCTCGCGCGGCGGCGGCGATGGCGGCGAGAACGTCACCAACAACCCGGTCCCGACGATCGCGACCGAGGGCCAGGGCGGTGGCGTCCAGCAACCCGGCGTCGGCCGCCCCGTGCCCGAGATCAAGGAAGGCGAGGTGCCCGACCTCACCGGCGTGCGCTCCGACGACGCCATCCTCGCGCTGGAACAGGCGGGCCTCAACTACGTCATCGTCGAGACTGACGACACCGATGGCGCCACGGGTGTGGTCGCGTCGCAGGATCCCCCCGGCGGCACGAAGGGCGGCAGCAAGACCTCCGTCACCCTCGTCGTACCGCGCGGCTGATGCCGCGTCCGCTACCCTGAACCGTGCGTTACCACATCGTCACGCTTGGCTGCGCGAAGAACGTCGCTGATACGGAGCGCATCGCCCGCGTGCTCGGCGAAGGCCGCCACTTCGAGGTGGACCAGCCCGCGGCAGCCGAGATCGTCATCGTCAACACCTGCGGCTTCATCGACGCCTCCAAGGAGGAGTCCGTCAACACCATCCTCGACCTCGCATCCGCGAAGCCCGGCGGCCAGCGGCTGGTCGTCGCCGGCTGCCTCACCGCCCTCCACGGCGCCGAGTTGCGCGCCGAGATCCCCGAGATCGATGCGGTGTTTGGCGCGGAAGACTGGGGCGGCATCGGTGCCTACGTCCGCACGCTCGAGCCCGTCCGCCTCGGCGAGCCGCCGCTCGACATCCCCGAGCCGGCATCGACGCCGCGCCCCAGCGCGTACCTCAAGATCTCCGACGGCTGCAACGCCCCCTGCACCTTCTGCATCATCCCCAAGATGAAGGGCAAGCTGCACAGCACACCGGCGGACGATCTCGTCGCCGAAGCCCGGCGCCTTGCCGCCGCGGGCGTCCGCGAAATCGTCCTCGTCGCCCAGGACAGCACCGACTACGGCCGCGACCTCGGCCTGCGGGACGCCCTCCCCGACCTGCTGGAGCGTCTGTCGGCGGCTGTGCCGCAGGTCCCCTGGCTCCGCATCATGTACGCCTATCCCGGCCACGTCACCCGCCGCCTCGCACAGACGATGGCCCGGCTGCCCAACGTCGTGCCATATATCGACATTCCCCTGCAGCACGGCGCCGAAAGCGTCCTGCGCCGCATGAAGCGCCCCAGCAACAAGCGCATGGTGCGGGATATGCTCGAAGTCCTGCGCCAGG
>DATECV010000115.1:0-28763 GCA_035286725.1 Dehalococcoidia bacterium
TGCGATGGCCGGGGCCGTTTCGGGGCCGGGCGGCAGCGTCACACGGAGGCCCTCCGTTGTGCGCAAAACGCGCGCCTCTTCCGTCCGGCCTAGCTGCACCACTGCCGTGTTCGCCGAGGCTTCGATCCCCGGGAGGGTGACGGACGTGTCGTCGCCAGGATCAAACACGATGGCGTAGAGCGCATCTTCCGCGGCGGTGAAGCGGACGGGCCGGCCTTCGGCCGTGAGGGCCTCCGCCGTGCGCCACGGCCGGGTGGCGTAGATCGCCTGGCCGTTGACGCGGAGCCAGCGGCCGATCTCGAGCAGGCGTTGTGCCTGGGACCAGGGGATCTCACCGCTGGCGGTGGGCCCCACGTTCAGGAGCAGGTTGCCGTTCTTGCTGACGATGTCGGCGAGGCTGTGGATCAGGTCCCGGGCTGAGGCGTAGTCTTCCTCGGTCTCGTTGCGGTTGAATCCGAACGAGTTGCCGATGCCGCGACAGGCCTCCCACTTCTTCTCTTTGATCTCCTTCGAGGTGTCGTACTCCGGGGTGAAGAAGTCGTGGTGGACGCGGCCCTGATGAGCGCCGATGGCGTCGAAGCGGTTGTTCACAAGACCTTCGGGATGAGCGTTGTAGTAGTCAGCGAAAAGGCGGTTGAAGTTGGCAGGCTGCGGATAGCCGATGTCGTTCCAGAGGATGTCCGGCTGGTAGCGCTCGATCAACTCCCGCCAGTGCGCGTCGACGTAGCGCGCGTAGTCTTCGGCCTGGAGGATGGCGCGGAACATGGCGGGGATGCTGTCGATGGGCAGTCCGCCGAACGTCCAGTCGAGGCCGCCGGAGTAGTAGAGGCCGTAGCGCATGCCGCGGGCGCGGACGGCGGAAGCGAGCTCGCCGATCGCGTCACGCTCGAGGCCCCACTGCTGCCGGTGAGGGTTCGGGTGGCGGCTGGGCCACATGAGGAAGCCGTCGTGGTGCTTTGTGCCGGGGACGACGTAGCGCGCGCCCGCGGCGGCGAAGAGATCGGCCCAGACGACGGGGTCCCAACCGGCCGCGCCCTCGCGCAGCGTGGCGCCGAAGCGCTCGTAGGGGTAGCCGGCGCCGTACGTCTCGCGATGATGCCGCTCCGTCTGGCTCCCCGGGATGCTGAGCGTGTTGAGGTACCACTCAGCGTAGGCGTTGTCTGCGAGCCACGTCGGGCTGGTGAAATCGACCTTCACGCGAGGGGCCCACGCGGGCACCGAGTAGGGCCCCCAGTGCACGAAGATGCCAAACTTGGCATCGTGGAACCACGCGGGGACCGGGTGGCGGCTGAGGGAATCGAGGGTGGGCTCGTACACAGAGATCTCGCGTGGTGTCTGCCGGTGCCTTCAGTGCGTGGAGCATAGGCAGGCCGAGACACTGGCACAAACAAGGAGGGGTGATGGACTACGAGACGCTGAAGGCGGGGCTGGCGAACGCCGTGCCGCTGAACAAGCACCTGGGGCTGGAGATCGTCGAGGTGGGTCCGGGCCGCGGAGTGGTGCGCCTTCCGGCCGACCCGCGGTTGTTGAATCACGTGCAGTCGCAGCACGCGGCGGGGCTGTTCGCCGCCGGCGAAGCGGCCTCCGGCGCGGCGATGGTGGGGGCGCTGGCAGACCGTCTGGCCGGCGTCACGCCCCTCGCCGCGGGAGCGGAGATCTCGTACCGGCGTCTGGCGCGAGGTCCGATCACGGCGACGGCGGCGCTTTCGGAGGACGCGGACGGGATCGCCAGGCGCATCGAGGCGAACGGGAAGGCGGAGTTCACGGCGGACATCGACCTGGCGGACGAGCAGGGGGAGACCGTGGCTGTGATGACCGTCCGCTGGCACCTTTCCAAAAGAAAGTGACCCGGCTATGATCCGGGCGCCCGTGAGGCCCGAATGACAGGTCATCCACGGCACCCAGCACGAAAGGGGCACGACTCGTGAAAGTCCAGGACAGCGTACGGACACAGTTGGATTTCTGGCACGGCACCATGGAGCAGATGATCGGGGAGTGCGCGGGCGACATCCTGCACCGGGATATCGCGGGCTCGACGGTAAACTCGATCGCGGCGACGTATGCACACGCGGTGATCGCGGAGGACGTGATCGGGCACGTGTTCCTGCAGGGAGCGCAGCCGCTGTACCAGACGGGCGGCTGGGAGGCGAAGGCCGGCGTGGCCTTTCCCGGGGTGCCGCCGGCCATGACCGAGGAGTGGGCGGCCGCGGTGAAGATGAACCTGCCCTCCTTCCAGGAGTACGCGAAGGCTGTGTATGCGGCGACGGACGCATATCTGGCGAAGGTGGCGGACGAAGAACTCGACCGGAAGACGCAAGGCCCGTTCGGAGAGACGACGATCGGCTGGATGGTCAGCATGTTGCTGGCGACGCATCCCGTCGGGCACGCGGGCGAGGTTGCCGCGCTGAAGGGCGTGCACGGGCTGAAGGGACTGCCGTTCTAGGGCCGCCGTTCTACGGCCGCTGCCAGCCTTCCGGCGCGTCAGGATTCCAGCACAGGCCGAGCAGTGAGTCGCCGCGGTCGCGATTGACGGGCTCGAAGATCCGCCACTCCCGGGGCTCGACCTCGATCTCCATGATGGGGTAGCCGATCGGCGTGCCGCTGCCGACGCAGACGAAGGTCTCGTCATCGAAGGTCTGGGTCTTGTATGCGGCGGCGATGGCGCGGCCGATCTCCCGCTGCCACGGTGTGATGGGCACGCCCGGTTTGGGGACGACGGTGGCGTTACGAGCCATCGTGCGCGTGCTGGCGGGGTGGGCCATGCGGCCGGCGCTGAGGAAGCGTCCCTTCGGTACGACGCCCGACGCGATCATGGCAGCCTGCTCGAGAGCGCCGAAGAGCCCGCGCCGCCGAAACGCCGGCCCGACGCAGCAGATGCCGGCAAGCGCGACGGTCTGTTGCGGCAGCCGGGGCAGATCTATGACGCGCATTTCGCCGAGCGCGAAGCCGGCCGGGGTGTCCTCGTGCGTGGCGATGGCCGCGAAGCCGAACACGCCGAACGACTTATCGAGATAGGCGGCGTTCGCCTGCCGGTAGTTGGCGGCGAAGAGGGCCTGCATCACGTCGCGATCGTGTGCGGTCAGATCGGCCGTGGGAAGGCTTCGGAGGACAAAGCCGGGAATCTCGCGTTCCTGCATGCGGCGGGAAGTATCGGGCGGGCGGGCCGGAAGCACAAACGCGGACCGCGTGCGCGGTTGGCCGTCAGTTGTTCGGGTTGCCGCCGCCGTTTTCATTGCCGCTGCCGCCGTCACCCCCGCTACCGCCACCCTGGCCGGGCGGGGTTGCGGGCGGGCCAGGCGTCTTGGTCTTGTCCGCCTGGCCGGGAGGTGTGGTCGTCTGTTGGGCTTGCCCCGGTGGCGTGTGAGTTTGCTCCGGTGGTCCGGGTGGTGTGTGGTCGCCCTGCCCGGGCGCCTCCGGAGAGCTTTCGGGCGGTGCTCCCTGTGGCGGCGTGGCGGGCGGATCACCC
Organism: Dehalococcoidia bacterium; assembly: GCA_035286725.1. Taxonomy (GTDB): domain Bacteria; phylum Chloroflexota; class Dehalococcoidia; order DSTF01; family JACRBR01; genus JACRBR01. The sequence continues at coordinate 3,467 of DATECV010000115.1, forward strand.
GAGACGGTGACCCCGGTTGCATGGAGGCGATCGGTGCCTGTCAGGTCGCCGGCCACGCTCGCAACGGCGCCGGCGGTGAGGATGCCGGTGACGGCGGTGTTCTCGTCGATCTGCACCTTGTAGACCACGCCGCTCGCCGTCAGCTCGAAGGTGTTGCCGCGCACGTTCGAGACGACACCGTCGATCGTGATCGCCTGGGGGCCGTGGGGTGTGGCGGATGGAACAGGCGGCTGCGTGTCCGTGACGGCGGGCGAAGCGCCGGGTATCGAGGACGGCGACGGCGGCTCGCCGGCTTCCGTTGTTGGCGTCGAGACCGCCGCGCCAGCGGGTTCGTCGCCGCTCCCACCAGGGATCAGGCCGTGGGTCCACGAGGGCGTGACGCTCTCCACCTTGTCTGCCACTTGCCGCGGCAGGCCGGTTGTCGCGACCACCGTCGCGGCGGCGGCGCCGCCCGCACCGAGCAACGCGAACGCGAGGATGCCGGCCGGCAACGAGAGCGACGCGAAGGCGACCCGCTTGCTCCACCAGGGGTTGCTTGCTTGGGGTTTCGTCGTGCTATGGTCGCGCTCCCACTGGACGCGTCCCAGCGCGGACGCGACCTGGGCGAAGTTCGCCGCAAGGCGAGCCGTGGGCGTCACGTATGCCTCCGCCGGGTTGGCGGCGAGGGCCGTCTCCAGGAGCGGGCGCATCGCGATAGCGTGGCGGGGGTAACGCGCGAGTACGACATCGATGGGATCGCCGTTGCGGACGGCGTCGATGGCCGCGTCGAGCGCGTCGTCGAAGGTCCCACGCCAGCTCATGCTGTCCGCCTGTCTTCATCGGTGAGGATGCGCCTGAGGGAGCGCAGCCCGCGGGCCTGTAGCGCCTTCACCGCTGTTTCTGGCTTGCCGACGGCTTCCGAGACCTGCGCGTTGTTCATGCCGCCGTAGAAGCGGAGGATGAGCACCTGCTGCTGGTCGTCGGTGAGGGAGCGGATTGCGTCCATCATGTCGTTTCGCTCATCGAGTGCACGGAGACTATCCACGCGTTCCTCGATCTCCTCCGGGGCTTGCGCGGCTTCCCGTGCCGACCGCTTCGCCAACGCCTTCCGGTAGTCGGCGGTGACGTTGTGAGCGATGCGGTACAGCCACGCAAGGATGGGCGTACCGCGCCACTCGTAGTTCCGGATGCCCGCAATGGCCCTGACGAACACGTCGGCGGCCAGATCTTCGGCGGCGGCCCTATCGCCGATGCGGTAGAAGATGTAGGCGTACACCTGCTCCGCATGGCGGCGGTAGATCTCCGCCCAGGCGTCGTCGTGCAGCGCCCTGGCGGCTTCGACGAGCGCCTGCTCGTCCGTGTGGCCGCCAGCCGGCACACCCGGAACGGGCATCTCTCTACGTTGCTTATCTCGGTTGAAGAGCAAATCGATATGCCCTGTCTGGCGAATATGGAGCGAAGGGACCCCGCACAGGCGTGGGGACCCTTAAGAATGTTCGGCAATCGGCGGCCTTGGGCCCAGCCTCGCGCGGGCAATCTGAGGCCACGTGGCGGCGTGGCCTCAGATTCGGACAGGGGAGTCCGGGAGGGAGTGATCCTATTCGCTGAGCCGGACGAAGTGGATGAGGGCGTCCTCGTCGTAGGAACCGGCGAGGGCGCGCGTGTTGATGTCGGCGCTCACGAACCGGCCCTTGATCTCGCAGGAGTTGCCCTGGCATTTCCCGTCGTCGTAGCCCTCGAGGAACATGAGGGCGAAACGCTGGATGGTGGCGGGGTCGGAGGCGCCGCTGCCGAAGGAATCGACGACCGGGATGATGATGACGCGCCGGCTGCAGATATCCGTGTCGGACGTGCACTTCCCGGGGCCATCGGTCCACGGGTTGCAGTCCGGGTCGATGTTGCTTTTGCCGGTGATCGGGTCGGGCGTCGAGAAGACTTCGTCGAAGGTGTCGCACTCCGGCATGGTGTTGTTGATGCGGAAATCGACGCCGGTCGCGGTGGGACCAATGAGGTTACCGGTCTGCGGCGTGCAGTCGGGGCCATCGCACTCAGGGGCGGTCTCCGCGCACTGCTCGGGATAGACGCCGGGGCAAGCGCCCGTCGTGCAGTTGGGGGCGGTGGCGGCGCATGCGTATGCTGTGCTGCCGAACTTCACGGACGTGTTGTACGTGTTGGCGCCGGGACCGTCGATGCGGATGGCGCCGAAGTTCCCGATGTTCGCGCCATCGGCGTCGTACTTCATGATGACCTCGCCGCCCAGCGTAGCGGCGTCCTGGGTGGCCTGCGTGACGGTCCAGGGGACAATGCCGTTGCTGCCTCCAAAGGAAACCTTGGACGCGGCGGCGCGGGCGCTGACGTCCTTCGAATCGATGCCCACCACCTTCACGAAGGCGAAGTCGTGCTGGCGGTCGATCGTGGCGCGCGCATAGGGCGCCGAGCCACCCGTCGTCGTCGTATCGATGGTGAGCGTGAGATCGCTGAGCGAGATGCCGTTGCGGGTCGCCCACTGATGGGCGGCCGCGACCGCCGCGCTTTCGTCGGGGAGTTCCTGTGCGGCCGCGAGGGCGATGCTGTCAGCGGCATTCTGGAGCTGTCTGCGGTCGCTGGCATAGGTGCCGACGTCGATCGCCATGCCCGTCATGCCGAGGAGCACCGGTAGCGTCAGGGCGGCGACCATCGCCACCTGCCCGCGGTCATTCATGGTCCGGCGAAGCCTGTGTCGAAGAAGGCTGAACATCGGGACTACTCCAGACGCATATCGGTCGCGGACGTGACCGTGATGGTCTCATCGAGCGAGCCGGCGGAGATGAAGTTGACGACGGCCTTGAGCGGGGTGATGTAGTGATAGCTGTAGCTGGCCTCCACGCGGACCGGCTTGCCCGGCTCGTTTCCTTCCGGGTAGGTAACGCTGACGTTCTCGACATTGACGAGATTCAGGCCGTTCATGGTCGAGCAGACCTTGCCGACGGCGGAGGTCGTGGTGGAGCCGTTACAGTCGCCGCTGCCGCCGGCCGTGAACGAGCCGGCGGGGTTGCCGACGGCGGCATAGCGTGCGCCTTCGCGGGTCGCCTGGGCGACGGTGATGTAGGCGCGGAGGCCCATGCCGAAGTCAATGATGCCGAAGACGAGGATGATGAAGATCGGGAGCACCATCGCGAACTCCGCGAGGCTCTGTCCCTTCTCGCGCAACCGACGCAATCGACGCCTCATCTCCACCCCCACAGACTTCCCGTCGCCGACCCGGGCGAATGCCGTTGGCGCCCGCCTCCACCGGGTCTAACGGCGATGGGGTAGAGGAGGAGATGGGGAGCGGGACAAGGGCGAGCACATTCCCCGGTGTCGGTTTGTCACGCCGGCGAACACGGGCGTCTCTTTTCTGGCGGGACGCCGGTTAGACAAGACGGACAGAGTGGGGTTCCGGGCCACCCCCATCGACCGGAGCTCCCTCTGTCCAACACCCCATCGTCGAGCGCACCCGGCCGGCATCCCCATCGTCGCGCCGGGTGTCTCTCTTTGTGGACCCACGTCGCCGAATAGGGCGTGTGTGCAACGTCATGGGCCCAAGGTTCGAGCCCTCTTCACGCAGGATCACCAGCCGCCGCTGGAGCGGCGCGCGGTCAGAACGGGTGAAAGACGGGCAGCCAGACCATGAAGGGGATGGTGAAGACGATGACGATGCAGATGACGATGGGCACGTTGTCGGACAGCAGCTCGCTGAGGGCCTCGGTGGCTTCGCCCTTCTTCTTCGACTTCAACACCTCGATCTGCACGCGATTCAGGGCGTGGCCGAGCAGCGGGACGCAGATCAGCAGCACGAACAGGTAGACGAGCTCGAGCGCCAGCAACCAGCCGGTGGTGATGAAGTTGTAGTCCGCATCGCCGGCGAGAAAGATGCCGGTCGCGCCGACCGCGATCGAGCCGGGCAGCAGGCCGGCCTTGTGACCGGTGCTCGCGTCCTCGAAGGCGATGAGGGCGCGGTCGGGGTCTTCCTCGGTCCAGCCACGCCAGAGCGCGACGATGACAGCGCCGAGGCCCGCCATCATGAGAAACAGCGACAGCATGTGCAGCGCCAGCAGGATGTCCAGCGACGTCATGGCGTACGGTTTCCGCTCAAGGTGACTATGCGCCGCCCGCGGCGACGCGCTCTCGCTGCTGGGCGATGAGGCCGCCATCGACACCGGCGCGGAGCTGCACGGCGGCAGCCACGAACTCCCGGAACAGCGGCTGTGGACGGTCGGGCCGGCTGCGGAACTCCGGGTGGAACTGCGAGCCGAGCATGAAGGGGTGGTCGACGAGCTCGCCGATCTCGACCAGGCTGCCATCGGGCAACGTGCCGCTGGCCACGAGGCCGGCCTCGGCGAGCTGGTCGAGGTAGTTGTTGTTCAGCTCCCAGCGATGGCGGTGGCGTTCGACGACTTCGCCGACGCCATAGGCGGCTGCCGCCTTGGTGCCGGGCACGAGCTTGCAGGGGTAGCCGCCCAGGCGCATGGTGCCGCCCAGGTCCTCCACGCCCGTCTGCTCGCTCAGCAGCGAGATCACGGGGTGCGGCGTGTGCGGATCGACCTCGGTGGAATTCGCCGCCTGCAGGCCCAGCACGTTACGTGCGAACTCGATCACCATCATCTGCAGTCCCAGGCACACGCCCAGGTACGGCACCTTGTTCTCGCGCGCATATCGCACTGCTTCGAGCTTGCCCTCGATGCCCCGCGCTCCAAAACCGGGACACACCAGGATCCCGTCGACGCCTTCGAGCAATGGCACGACCGGCTCCTGTTCCAGCCGTTCCGAATGGATCCACCGGATGTTCACCTTCGCCCGCGCCGCGATGCCGGCGTGGATCAGCGCTTCCCGGATCGAAAGGTAGGCGTCGTGCAGCTCCACGTACTTTCCGACGACCGCAATGTCGACCTCGGTGGTCGGATTCTGGAGGCGGTCGACCATCTCCCGCCACTGCGCCAGGTCCCGGGGCGACGCGTCAAGCTTGAGCTGCTCGATCACGTAATCGCCCAGGTTCTCGTCTTCGAGCATGATCGGCACCTGGTAGATGCTGTCCACGGTTGGAAGCGAGATCACGCCGCGCTCGTCGACGTCGCAGAAGAGGGCGATCTTGCGCCGGATCTCCGCAGTGACCTCGTGGTCGGCGCGGCAGAGGATGACGTCGGGCTGAATACCCATGCTGCGGAGCTCGCGTACTGAGTGCTGCGTGGGCTTGGTCTTGATCTCGTTGGTGGAGCCGACGTGCGGGAGGAAGGTGACGTGGATGGAGAGCGTATTCTCCGGCCGCTCCTCGCGGCGGATCTGGCGGATGGCCTCGAGGAACGGCTGGCCCTCGATGTCGCCGACGGTGCCGCCGACCTCCACGATCACCACCTGGGCGCCCGTCTCGCGGCCGATCTGGCGGACACGGGCTTTGATCTCGTTGGTGACGTGGGGGATGGCCTGGATAGTGCCGCCCAGAAACTCGCCCTTGCGTTCCTTGGCGATGACGGCCTGGTAGATCTGGCCGGTAGTGACGCTGGCGGACTTGGTGAGCTCCTCGTCGATGAAGCGCTCGTAGTGGCCCAGATCGAGGTCGGTCTCGGCGCCATCGGTGGTGACGAAGACCTCGCCGTGCTGATACGGCGACATGGTGCCGGGATCGACGTTGAGGTACGGGTCGAGTTTCTGGAGGGTGACGGAGACGTTGCGGGACTTGAGGATGCGGCCGAGCGCCGCCGTGGTGATGCCCTTACCGACGGAGCTGACCACCCCACCGGTCACGAAGATGTACTTTGGCATACGCTCCTGGCAGGGCTGGGGGACCGCCACAAAACGAATGGCGGCACCTAAGGGGATGCCGCCCACCGGGAATCTTAGCTCCCGGGCGTCGCGATCTCAAGCAGAAGCCGGCGCGCGGGCCGGCCGTTTCAGGCGTATGCGGGCGCCGAAATAGCGGCCGTGGGGATCATGCCGTCCAGGACGCGCTCGAGGGCCATGGTGTGGGCGCAGGCGCCCCAGCCGCCGAAGAAGTCGCACGAACAGCGCCAGGCGTCGCCATCGAGTGCCACGCGGTGCGTGTCGTTCTCACCGTCGAATTCGACCTGCAGAGCGGAGACGTGCATACGGTGGCGTTCCTGCGCGTACTTCTTCGCCTTGTCCACCTTGCCGATGAGTCCGGAGTTCACGGGCCCTTCCTTTCAGTCTGCGTGCGGGGAGATGAAAACACCGCGTGCGATCGCACGCGGTGCTGGCGCTCTGGTCCGGGGACGAGGGGCGTGGCCAAGGGGGCAGCCTCCTTCGACTAGATCTACGATATTACGGTCCGGGCAAGGATGTCAACGCCTGTCACAGATTCGTAACGTGATCCGGGATGGATCGTTCTGAGACACTTGCGGGCGGACAGGCCCAGCCCGGCAGGGGCGTTGGCCGAGCGGTCACGCATGCCATAAGATGGCCCATCCTTGACGTAGAACCGGGACCGATGCCAAATGCCGCCCGCCGCCTGCCGCATACGCGCCTTCACCGAGATGCCGCATGGATGAGTTCCTGGGCATCCCGATGGCGGCCGTGGCCGTGGCGGTGCTGGCGCTCCTGGCCGTGGTGCCGGGCATCGTGGGATTTGCGCGGTTCCGGCAGCCTATTCTCTTCGAGATCGGCGTGCGGAACATCCCGCGCGGGCGCGCGCAGTCCATCCTCATCGTGCTGGGGCTGACGACGGTGATCCCGTCGCGGCAGGCGTCGGGCATCCCGCCGGCGGAAGAATCGCGATACGAATAGAAGGTGCGGAGGAGAGCGTGAAGACCGAGATCTTTGAGTCAGACCCGTTCTCGCCCCGGAGGGGGCGGCTCATCGCGAGCCTCTCGACGGAGTACCGGTTCGAGAAGGGGGACGAAATCTTCTTCGACGACGAGCCGGGGCGGTTGAAGGTGCGGATCATCGGGGTCCAGATACACGTGAAGGGGGATGGGGACGTGTACCGGGATATCCTGGCACTGAAGCTGTAGCGGGGGATTCGCGGGTGCCGCCCGTGCTGTAAACGGTCAAGCGTTGACCGCATGGGAGGCCGGTGCTACATTTGCGAAAAATTGCGCAATCGAGGCTTCCGCCCCCTCGCGAGCCCGCGCTCGCGCCTCGACGTGAAGCCTGCGCCCCGGAGAGACATGCCGATCGAGATTCCGGACGTCGTGATCGACCGCCTGCCCGTGTATGCGCGTGCGCTGGCGGCGCTGGAACGCCAGGGACGCGACGTGGTGAGCTCGCAGGATCTGGGGGCGCAGTTGGGTGTCACGCCGGCGCAGATCCGGAAGGACCTGAGCTACTTCGGCCGGTTCGGCAAGCAGGGACGCGGGTACAACGTGAAGCGCCTGTTGGAGGAGCTGCACCAGATCCTGGGGCTGGACCGGACGTGGCGGATGGTGGTGGTGGGCGTGGGGCAACTGGGGCGCGCGGTGCTGAGCTATGGCGGGTTCGCGCCGCAGGGGTTCGACATCATCGAGGCGTTTGACGCGGACCCCAACGTGGTGGGGCAGCAGATCGCCGACCTGGTGGTGAAACCGGTCTCGCAGATGCGGGAGACGCTGGGAGGGCAACGGATCGACATTGGCATCGTGGCGACGCCGGCGGCGGCCGCGCAGCAGGTGATCGACGCGCTGGTGGACTGCGGCGTCCGGGCTATTCTGAACTACGCGCCGATCGCGCCTCACGTGCCGAGCCACGTACGCGTGAAGGACATTGACCCGGTGTTGTCGCTGCAGTCGATGACGTTCTATCTCAAGAGCGACCTGATGAGCTCGCCACCGAAGTAGCCGGCCGGAGACAAGGTTCCGATGAGCGAGATGAGCGACCCCGCGTTCAAGCTGGACGAGGTGACTGAAGAGCACCGCGCGCAGGCTTCTCCGCAAAACACGGAGAAGATGTGGAAGTACGTGCGCAAGTTCGCGGAGAAGAGCGGAACGTTCCTGCACCCCCACCCGGAGATCACGGACTTCCTCGTCATCGGGCTGGCGAAGCACATGGACGACCTGGGCCGGCCGCTGTGCCCGTGCAACTTCTACGAAGACAAGGAAGCAGAGGCGAAGAAGAGCACGTGGATCTGCGCGTGCGAAGAGATGCAGAAGTACAAGTACTGCCACTGCCTGCTGTTCGTGACGGAGGATGGGCTGCCGATCACGGAGCACCTGCCGGAGGACCACGAAGGGCGCGAGATCTACGGAGTGGTGAAGGATCCGATCCCTGACAAAGGGCGGGCGCTCGGGCGGCTGGAGGAGAAGCAGGGGCGGAAGATCGACAAGTCTGGCGGAGCAGGATAGGCCCGCCGCCGCCGGACTACTCCTTCAGCAGGCCTTTCTTTACGGCGTAGGCGGCGGCTTCGCTGCGGCGGTTGAAGCCGAGCTTGCCGAGGATGTGGCTGACGTGGTTGCGGGCGGTGTTTTCGCTGACGACCAGCTTCTGGGCGATCTCCTTGTTGGTGGCGCCCTCGGCGATGAGAATGAGCACCTCGCGCTCGCGGGGGGTCAACTCGTCGTCCGGCGCGGGCTTGTCCTTGCCCGCGACGAGCTTTTCAAGAACGCCCTTCGTGACTTTCGAATCGAGCAGTGATTCGCCGCGCGCGACGGAGCGCAGCGCTTCGAGCAGGCGGGAGCGCGCGACGTTCTTCAGGACGTAGCCAGCGGCGCCCGCCAGGAGCGCGGCGACGACGGTCTCCTCTTCGGCGAAGGACGTGAGCATGAGGACCCTGGTGTCCGGGTACTCGCTGCGGATCTCGCGGCAGGCCTCGATGCCGTCCATGCCGTCCATGCGCACGTCCATGAGGACGATATCGGGCTGGTGGGCGCGGGCCTTCTCGATGGCCTCCTTGCCGTTGCCGGCCTCGGCGACGACGGTGAAGTCGGGCTCGATATCCAGGGCGGCGCGCAGGCCCATGCGCACGACCTCGTGGTCGTCGACGATCATCAGGCGCGTTTTCACTCATCACCTCCTATCGGGACGGTGACCTCGATGCGCGTGCCGGACCCGCCTTCGCTGTATACGTCGACCGTGCCCTGGAGGTCCTCGACACGCCGCCGGAGGTTGCCCATACCGTACCCGACACGGCCGCCGGGATCCTGCTCGGTGATGCCGATGCCGTCGTCGGCGATGGTGAGGGATACGGCGCCATCGGTGAAGCCAAGGCCGATCTCGACCTTCGAGGCGCGGGCATGGCGGAAGATGTTACCCAGTCCTTCCTGGACGATGCGGTAGAGGGCGGCGCTGGTGGCGAGGGGGAGGCGATGGGGCTCTCCGCTCACGTGGAGATCGACCGGGAGGTCGGCGACGGCCTGGAACTCCTTCACCTGGCCCTGGACGGCGCCCACGAGGCCTTCCTCACCGCTGAGGAGGGGGCGGAGGTCGAAGATGTACTGGCGCACCTCCCAGAGGGCGTTCTTGGCGAGGGCCGTCAGGTCCTTGAGGCGCTGGCGCTGCTCATCGGGATCGGTGCCGACGCGGTCGATGGCCGTTTCGAGGCTGAGTGACAGCATGTAGACCATCTGCGCGATGCCATCGTGGATCTCGCGCGCCATGCGGATGCGTTCGCCCTCGGCGGCGAGGCGGCCGACTTCTTCGGTGAGGCGGATGTTGCGGATGCCGAGGGAGACCTGGCCGGCGATGGCGTCGAGCAGGCGCACTTCGTGGAGGATGGCGGCCGGGCGTTCGAGCGAGCCCGCGAGCAACCAGCCCTCGATGGCGCCGGCGGTGCGGAGGGGTACGAGACCCACCCACCCGCAGACCTCGAACGGGCGCCGCAGCGGCACGGGCAACGTGGCGACGGCGCAGGTGCGGGCGGCGTCGCCCGCGAAGACGTCCGCCAGCTCGGCCGGCTCCGGGATATCGCGCAAGTCCATGCCGAAGACGCGTGTCTCGGCGCCGGCCTGGAGGTCATCGGGGACGAGGAGCACGACGCGGTCGAAGCGGGCGGAGTCGAGGATGGCGGCGGCGACGTTGGGCATGGTGGCGTCGATATCGCGGCGGCCCCCTTCGAGGAAAGCGCGGGCGACGCGGAACAGCAGATCGCTGTCGCTGAGAGCTTCGACGGCGTCGCTGCGAGCCTCCTCGAGCTCGCGCAGGAGGTTGCCCAGGTAGTTCGGCACGAGCGCGACGAGCAAGGGAGTGACCATAGCGCCGATGAAGCTATTGAGGTTGCGGTCGGTCCACGATCCACCGAGGCCCTCGCCGGTGGCGGCGAGGCCGAAGAGGTAGAGGAAGATGTAGATCACGCTGAGGGCCATCACGCCGCGGAAGCTGAGGAAGAACGTTGGAATGAGGAGCGCGGTGAGGGCGAAGTGGAAGTAGGGGCTGCGCCAGCCGCCGCTGAGGTAGACGGCCGCCATGGAGAACGTGAGGTCGATGAGGCCGACGACGAGCACGTCGTACTGCTCGGGCGTATCGGTGAAGCGGCGGAGGCGCGGGAGGACGAGCGGGCGGATGAAGGGCACGTAGGTGGTGAGCAAGACGAGCTGCAAGAAGGTGCCGACAAGCAGGTATGGCTCGAACCGCGTGTTCTCGGTGGGCAGATCGGCGAGGGCGACGACGAGGAGCGCGATGAGCCAGGTGGCCCAGCGCACGATAAAGGGCGAGGTGAGGACGGCGAGGCGGATACCGCCGGGCAGAGCCTCGAACGAGGTCTGGCGGCGCCAGATACTCTGCGGGATCTTGGCGACGCGCGCTGGCAGATCATCGAGCCCCGCAGGCTGCTGCGTCTGTGCGACGGTCATGCGAGCATGATAGGTGGTCGGTCGCCGGATGTCAGATATCAGCCAGCAGCTTCACCGGGCGACGGTTCCGGGAGACGGATGGCGCCAGCGGCGACGAGGGCATCGAGATCGGATGCTCGGCCGATGTCACGCAGGATGGACGCAGCGTCGGCGCCCGGGAGAGGCGTCGGGCGGCCCGGGACAGGCGGGGTGGCGGCGAGCCAGGGGCCCGGGCCGTTGTGCCGGACGGCGCCGTGGTCGTCGTGGTCGCGAAGCAGGCTGAGGCCGTGCGCCTGAGCGACGGGATCGGCCATGGCCTGGGAGACGCGGTTGGCGCGATGGGCGCCGAGGCCGGCGGCGCGGAAGGCGTCGACCCAGAGCTCGACCGGACGTTCGGGCAGCTGTTCTTCGAGCAGCGCTTCGATCGCGGTCGCGGCGAGACGCGTGGCTCTCTCGAGGCCGGGGATGCGCGCGAGTCGGGCGGGCGTGTCGGGGCCGCCACCGAGGAAGAGCCAGCCGTCGCTGGCGTGGTAGAGGCGCTGGAAGGGGTGCCAGCCGCGGGACGCCTGTCCCTGTGGCTCGTCCCACGTCTTGCCCTCGTAGTCCTGCAGGTGCAGCGACTGGATAACGCCCGCGGTGCGTGCGAGCGCGGCCTCGACGTGCTGGCCCTCTCCTGTGCGCCGGCGATGCCAGAGGGCGAGGGCGAGGCCGTACGCGGCCAGCAGCCCCGTGCCGTAGTCGTTGACGGCGTAGGGCAGGAGGGCGGGGCGCTCTTCGCCGCCGAAGCGCACCTGCATGCCGGTGAGCGCCTGCACGGTCTCCTCGTAGCCACCGCGGCCGGCCCAGGGGCCCTCGCAACCGTACGCGTTGATGGAGCCGTACACGATGTCGGGCTTTCGTTTGCGGACGGATTCGTAGTCGATGCCGAGGCGTTCGACGACGCCGCTGCGGAAGTTCTGGACGATGACGTCGGCGGTATCGACGAGCTGCCAGAACACATCGAGCCCTTCGGGCGTGCGCAGATCGAGGAAGATGCTGCGCTTCCCGCGGTTGATGTCCAGGTGGTACATGTTCCGCTCGCGGCGTGGGCTGTCGATCTTGATGACGTCAGCGCCGTACTCGGCGAGGGTGCGGGCGCAGACGGGGCCGGCGAGGACGATGCAGAGGTCGAGCACGCGCACGCCCTCGAAGGGCGGGAGGAGTGGACCCGTTGCGGGGCGCTCGTGACGCGCGGGTGGCGATGGAGGCAGCGGTTTTTCGTCGATGGCGGGCCGGATGGCGCCGGGCGTTGCTGACATCGAGATTGCGAGGCCGGGCTGTCTCGCCGGGCCGGGCGTGGGATCTTCGATGGGGACAACGAGGCCGGCGGCCTGCGCGTGGGGGTGCCGCAGCCATTCGGCGGAGGAGCGGCACATGGCGGCGGGGACGTTGATGCTCGCGAGGAAGTCCTCCCACGCCTGTGCGGTGCGGGTCGCGAAGAGATCGGCGAGGCGGCTGGTCAGTTCATCATTGAGTTCGGGGTCGCGGATGAGGCGCTCCTGGTCGATGAGGCCTTCGTCGCGCCATGCGGGGAGGCCGACGGCATCAACGAAGCGCTCGCCGCGGTCCTGCGTGGTTCCGACGATGTGGAGCCAGCGGCCGTCCTTGCATCGGTACTGGCCGTCCCAGGCGGGGACAGCGTGGACGCCCGCGCCGGACCGCTCGATACGCAGGCCGACGAAGCCGATGGCCTGGTACATGGCCTCGAAGAGGGGGACCCGCACGAGCTGGCCACGGCCGTCACGCTCGCGCGCGTTGAGGGCGGCAGCGACCGCGCCAGCGGCGACCATGGCGGCGTAGGAGGACGCGATGGGCTCGGCGGTGTGGACGGGCGGGCCCCCACGCTGGTCGAAGATCGAGCGGCGGTAGATGGCGGTGGCGGCGGAGACGACGCCCTCCCATGCGGGCATGGATGCGCGCGGATCGTCCGGCGCAAACCCCGGCAGCGAGCAGTAGATCAGCGATGGGTGCTGCGCGAGCAACTCCTGCGCGCCGAGGCCGAGCCGTTGCGCGACGCCGGGGCGGAAGTTCTCGATGAGGACGTCGGCGGAGGCGACGATGTCGCGGGCGCGGGCGAGATCCGAGGGGTCTTTGAGGTCGAGGGCGACGGCGCGCTTGCCGCGGTTCCAGGTGGCATTCGCGGGCGTCTGAAAGCGGGGGCCGGAGGGCGGATCGACCTTGATGACATCCGCGCCCTGGTCGGCGAGGAGCATGCCGGTGAGCGGGCCGGCGATGTAGTGGCCGAGGTCGACAACGCGAATCCCATCGAGGACGCCCATCGGGTCACCTCCGGGCGGCATTGTAGGGACGGCGCCGGCCTGGCACACGCGCGCGGGCGTGTGCCGCGCTACATATCGGCCTTGTTGAGGGTCGCGAGGAACTCGGCGTTGGTGCTGGTGCGGGCGAGGCGCTCCAGCAGGCGCTCGGTGGCCTCGGAGGGGCTCTGGGCGTTGGCGGCGAGCATGGACGTCATGCGGCGCATGAGCCAGACCTGGCGCAGGGTGGCCTCGTCCATGAGGAGCTCCTCGCGGCGGGTGCTGGAGGCGTTGATGTCGATGGCGGGGAAGGTCCGGCGCTCGGCCAGGCGTCGGTCGAGCCGGAGCTCCTGGTTGCCGGTGCCCTTGAACTCTTCGAAAACGACGTCGTCCATGCGGCTGCCGGTATCGACAAGACAGGTGGCGATGACGGTGAGACTGCCGCCTTCCTCGCAGTTACGTGCGGCGCCGAAGAAGCGCTTGGGCGGATAGAGGGCGACGGGATCCATACCACCGGTGAGCGTGCGGCCGCTGGGCGGCATGGCGAGGTTGTAGGCGCGTGTGAGGCGGGTGATGGAGTCGAGCAGGATGACGACGTCTTTGCCACCCTCGACAAGGCGCTTCGCCCGCTCGAGCGCCATCTCCGCGACGCGGGTGTGGTCCTCGACGGGCTCGTCGAACGTGGAGGCGACGACTTCGCCCTTCACGGAGCGCTTCATATCGGTGACTTCCTCCGGTCGCTCACCGATGAGGGCGACCATGAGGTGGATATCGGGGTAGTTGGCGGCAACACCGGCGGCGATGGCCTTCAGGAGGAAGGTCTTGCCTGCCTTGGGCGGCGAGACGATGAGGCCGCGCTGGCCGCGGCCGATGGGCGCGATCAGGTTAATCAGGCGGCCCGAGAGGTCGGAGGTGGGCGTTTCCAGGTCGACGAGTTCGTTGGGGAAGATGGCGGTGAGGTTCTCGAAGTGGGGACGGGCTTTCGCTGCTTCCGGATCGAGGCCGTTGACGTCATCGACCCGGAGCAGGCCGTAGTATTTCTCGCTCTCTTTTGGAGCGCGCACCTGGCCACGGACGTAGTCGCCTGTGCGGAGGCCGAACTTGCGGATCTGGGACTGGCTGACGTAGACGTCGTTGCGGCCGGGAAGAAGCGATTCGCCGCGCAGGAAGCCGTAACCGTCATCGACGATCTCGAGGATGCCGCCGGTATCGAGGCCCTGCTCGCGTTCGCCGCGTGCGTCCTCATCGACATCTTCGGGCAGATCTTGCACTTGTTGCTGCTGCTTGCGCTGGTCGCGCATGCCGCGGCCAGCCGATCGGCGTCGTTCTCGTACAGCCATGGTGGACCTCTGCGGGCGTGCTGCCCAAACTACGCTCGCGCGTGGGTGCTCCCTGTGGGGACGGCTCCAGCTGAACAAGCAGGGTCAGGAGGGTTTCGGCGCGCCGAAATCTGCCGGATTCAAGGGGAGTCGTTCGGCGCCGGGAGAATGAGCGCCTGGTGCGGATTGATGAATCTGCGATCTCTTCGTACCTCATGCACTGGAGTCTGTCAAGAGGATGGACGGTTCGAGAGCCAGCCAGTCCTCGGCGACGCGGGGTGAGGAAGAGGAGGACGCGGGCCGCGACGCATAGCGCCCGCACCGTAACTATCGGCGAGCTGTTGCAGCAGCGCATACGTGATGGCCCTGATTTTCGAGAGGGATTGCGGGCTGGAGCGGCGCCTCTGTTGAGGAAGACGCAGCGACGTGCGGCAACGCGCCGCCCCTGCCGCGCTTCGCGTTGCTCGATCCGTAACGCGGCGTGATACTGGGCGACGCAGGACGCACCGCCAGCACCGGAGTTGTACGTGGACCTCTGCCGCACGCTGTTGTTCGTACCGGGTAACCGTCAGCGGATGCTGGATCGCGCGCCGCGCTCCGGGGCGGACATCATCGTGGCTGACCTGGAAGACGCGGTGCCGGCCGGGGAGAAACGGGAGGCGCGGCGGATGGTGCGCGCGCTTGTTGCGGGAGCGGGCGAGAGCGGGGCTCGCGTGTTCGTTCGCGTGAACAACGTACACACGGGGCTGGCGCGGGGGGACCTGATGGAGGTGGTGCGCGCGGGGTTGGCGGGTGTGGTGCACCCGAAGACGGACCACGCGCAGGACCTGCGGGACCTCGACGTGTTGCTGCGCGAAGCGGAGCTGCGGAACAAAGTGCGGCCAGGCGACGTAGCGGTCGTGCCGCTGATCGAGACGCCTCGGGCGATCTTGCGGTGCGAGGAGATCGCCCGGGCGACGGACCGGGTGGCGGCGCTCTCTCTGGGGGGTGAGGACTACACGGCGGAGCTGGGCGTGGCACGGAGCGACGAGGCGCTGGCGTACGCGCGCGGTGTCATCGTGACGGTGGCGGCGGCGACGGGCGTGCCGGCGATCGATACGCCGTACCCGGCGATCGACGACGAGCGAGGACTTCTGCGAGAGACGCGGCTGGCCAGCGCGATGGGATTCCGGGGGAAGTACGTGATCCATCCGGGGCAGGTGGGATCGGTCAATGCCGTCTTCTCGCCAACCGTGGAAGACGTAGCGGCGGCGCGACGGATCGTGGAAGCGGCACGGAGGGCGGAGAAGCAGCGAAAAGGCAGCGTGGCGCTGGACGGGCGGATGATCGACGCGCCGATCGTGGAGCGGGCGCGGCGGTTGCTGGAGACGGCGGAGCGGATCGCGAACGGCGGCGCGTAATGGGCGAGGACTTGCGGTTCTGTCCCATGTGCGCGGGTGCGCTCGAGTGGCGGGACGCCGGTCATCCACCTTCTCGTCAGCCCGTCTGCACGGTATGCGGGTTCGTCCTGTGGCTGAATCTCAAGCCATCCATCGAAGCGCTGATCCTCCGCGGCGAAGGAAGCGGTACCGAGGTGTTGCTCGGGCGCCTTGGTACGGGGCCGGGCAAGGGACGATGGGACATACCTGGCGGATTCCTGAACGCCGCCGACCGGCTCCAGGATTCGCTTCGTCGCGAGTGCCTCCGTGAGGTGGGCGTCGAGGTCGCGATCGGCGGACTGCTGGGTGTGTTCGAGGACGAGTTCGCGGGATCGCGGATTATCTCGATTGTGTACGTCTGTCACATCGCGTCGGGCGAGCCGCGCGCGGCCGACATCGTCGATGAGGTGGCGTGGTTTTCCGTAGGCGCGACGCCGGACATCGCCTACCCCGCCGTACGAGAGGCGCTCGCGGTGTTGCGCGAGCGTGTGGGGGTGTAGCGCGCCGACGCCCGGTCGAGGACGACGGGCCGGCGCTAACGCCAGCCGGTACGAATGTGCTTCCGGTAGGTGACTCAGTCTTTCCAGATGCTGTATTGCTGCGCGCGGCGGAGCTTGAAGTCGGTCTCCGGCAGCTTGAAGCCGTGCGTGCGGACCTTCTTCAGGATGGCCTCGATCTGCTTCTTGTCCGAGGCGTTGAGGACGGTGCTGAAGAGATCGTCGTAGAGCTCGTCGGCGATCTTCACGATCTCCTCGGTGATCTGCTTGCCCTTGGGGGTGAGCTGGAGGCCGACGGCGCGGCGGTCGTTGGGGTCCGGCAGGCGCTCGACCCAGCCGCGCGACTCGATGCGGTGGAGGATGCCGGTGATGCTCTGGGTCTCCTGGAAGAGGAGAGTCGCGACGAGGCTGGGTTTGATAGGGTCCTTGGAGAAGTGAAGGACGGCGAGGACACGCGCCTGGGACGCGGAAACGCCGAGATGATAGAACCGGCGCTCGAGGAGCTTGTACGACATCCAGTACAGCTCTGTGATGAGCAGCCAGGGCATCATCTTCTGGTGGAGTGCCGTTTCGTAATTAGCAGCACGCGCGGATTTCGTCACAGCCATGGAGGACACCTCAGCCCAGTATCCGTCACCGCCGGCAAAACCGGCGACGATCGCTTTGGTCCGACCTTTCGGCCGAGTCTATCATCAGTGAGTAGCGCGGGCAATCAAAAAGGCATGACATTGTCCATGCGCGGCGTCGGGATCCGGGACGTTGTGGCCAACCAATAGGTATGCATAGCAACGAATAACCATCGCGGGCGTCTCGCGAAGATACACGCTGGATCGACCAACGGGCCGGTGCTACGTTGGCCATCGCAAATCCATCTCAGCGAGGAGGCGGGTCATGGGAGATTTCAAATTCGAGAAGGTGCTGTACGAAAAGCGCGGCCGGATCGCGATCATCACGATGAACCGACCGGAGAGGATGAACGCGATCGACCCGCAGACGTCCGGGGAGATGCACGAGGCGTTCTGCGACTTCCGCGACGACGATGACCTGTGGGTGGCGATTCTGACGGGCGCGGGCGAACGGGCGTTTTCGGCGGGAAACGACCTGGTGGCGATGTCGCAGATGCAGC
The DNA here is from genome assembly GCA_035286725.1 of Dehalococcoidia bacterium. GTDB lineage: Bacteria > Chloroflexota > Dehalococcoidia > DSTF01 > JACRBR01 > JACRBR01. The sequence continues at coordinate 20,809 of DATECV010000115.1, forward strand.
AGCAGGGGCTGAACGCGGTGAGCGCGGCGTACTCGCGTGCGCCGTTCGGGGGGATCACTCGGAGCTACGAGTGCTGGAAGCCCATCATCGCGGCGATTAACGGGTACTGCCTGGCCGGCGGGCTGGAGATCGCGCTGTCTTGCGACGTGCGGATCGCGGCGGAGCACGCCACGTTCGGGTTGCCGGAAGTGACGCGCGCGATCATTCCGGGGGCCAGCGGGACGCAGCGGTTGCCGCGGCTGATCCCGTTCGGGCTTGCGCTGGAGCTGATCATGACGGGCGGGCGGTTCGACGTGCAGTGGGCGTACCGGTACGGGCTGGTGAATCACGTGATGCCGGCGGACCAGGTGATGCCGAAGGCGCTGGAGATGGCGGAGCGGATCTGCGAGAACGGACCGCTGGCGGTGCGGCTGGCGAAAGAGGCGGCGGTGCGCGGGCTGGGGATGCCGTTCGACGAGGGGCTGAAGTTGGAGAACGAGCAGTCACGCAAGGTGCTGGCCTCGGAGGATGCGCGCGAAGGGCCGCTGGCGTTCGCGCAGAAGCGGAAGCCGAACTACAAGGGCCGGTAAGCGCGCGATGAAGACAGATAGACGAAAGGGGCGCTCAGCGTGAGCGCCCCCTTCGCCATGCGGTCCGGTGCGGCTACTCCATGCCCAGTTCGCCCTTCATCTGCGACGGGTGGACCTCGCAGCGGTAGTACAGGTCGTCGCCATCGCCGGGGGCGGTGAACGAGAAGGTGGTGCTGGCACCGCCGCTGACCTGGCCGGAGTCCGCGGACGGGACGGGGTCGGCATAGTCTTCGTCGGCGTAGAAGGTGATGGTGTGGGGCGCGGACCCCTGGTTGGCCATCTGCACCTCCACCGTGGCGCCCTTCTCGACCGACGTCTTGTCGAGGCTGAGCGAGAAGTCCTTCGCCGTCACGCTGATCGCCTGCGAGCCCGCGCCGCCGTCTCCACCGGCCTCGGTGGCACTTGCGGCGGGCGTGGTGTCGCCGTCTCCACCGCCGTCATCGTCATCGCTGCCGCAGGCGACGAACGCGATGCTGAGCGCGGCGGCGCCGGCGAGCACGGCGAACCAGGGTAGCTTTCTCAACAGTGTCCTCCTCCAACTCAATGCGGGCCGGCCACGATCATCCGTGTGGACCTTTGAGATACGGCGGGTGCGCCGGGATGGATGTTGGAGGACGTGTGGGGCAGGCCCGGAGCCTTCGGGTAAGACTCCGGGCCGGTGGTCCAGCCTGCCTGAGTTAGGACGCTCCGGCGCGCCCGGCGGTTAACCCGAAGGCTGCGCCGCCGGTGGCGCCCTCAGATGGCCACGTCGCCCGTTTCGCCGGTGCGGACGCGGATGATGGTCTCGATGTTGGAGATCCAGATCTTGCCATCGCCGACGGCGCCGGTGCGGGCGTTCTCGGCGATGGTCTGGGCGATGCGCTGGGCGTCGGCATCGCCGACGATGAGCTCCAGCTTGGCCTTGTTCAGCAGGTCGACCGTGAACTCGCGGCCGCGCCAGGTCTGCGTGACGCCCTTCTGGCGGCCGTGGCCGCGGACCTGCGAGATGGTGATGCCGGGGTAGCCGACATCCTCCAGAGCTTTTCGGACAAGGGGCAGCTGCTCCTCGCGGATGACAGCTTCGATCTTCTTCACTGTGTCTCCTCCTCTGTGGCTGCGGGCCGTGTTTCCTCACGCCGCCGCACCGGTGGGTAAGAGCAGCGGGGGCGGCCCATCGCCAGGGGAGGAGGGGGCCGCCCCGTTGCTCTCTGCAGTCACGTCAGTCGGCCGACTGACGGGGCTACTACCTTACTGCGCCGGCCCGGCTGGGTGCGACGCCCCGGCCAGCCGTGCGGCCGGAACCGCGCCCGGCGCGCTGCCCGGGCTTTCGAGGCCCAGCACGTCGCCAAAGCTGTAGGCGGGCATGCCGTGCTCGCCGATGTCGAGGCCCATCAACTCTTCCTGCTCGTCCACGCGCAGCCCCATGATGAGCTTGATGCCGCCGAACAGGATGGCCGACGTCGCGACCGTCCAGAGGATGATGGCGCCGGCGCCCAGGGCCTGGATGCCCAGCTGCTCCACGCCGCCACCCACCAGCAATCCATACTGGTCCGTCTCCGCGTATGCGGTGCCGATGCCGTTCTGCGAACTGAACAGGCCGACGCTGAGGACACCCCAGAGGCCCGCGAATGCGTGGACGGACACCGCCCCGACAGGGTCGTCGACGTGGATCCGGTCGAGGAGCTCGATGCCTGCCATGACGACGGCGGAGGCAACGGCGCCGATGACGATCGCCGCCCAGGGCTCGACCGTCGCGCAAGGGGCGGTGATGCCGACCAGGCCGCCGAGGATACCGTTGATCGTGAGGCCCATGTCATATACGCCGCTGCGGGCTTTCGACACGAGGGTCGCTGTCACGCCCCCGGCGCAGGCGGCCAGGGTTGTGGTCACGGCGACCTTCGCCGCAAGTGCCGCGAACCCGCCGCTCAGCGCGAGTGTGGAACCGGGGTTGAACCCGTACCAGCCCACCCACAGCACGAACATGCCGAGTGTGCCCAGGGCGATGCTGTGTCCAGGGATGACGTTGATCTTGCCACCGGTGAACTTGCCGATGCGCGGTCCGACCATGATGGCGCCGACGAGGCCGGCGAACCCACCAACCATGTGGACGACGCCCGAACCCGCGAAGTCGATGTAGCCGTTCGTGCCGATGGGGTCTTCCGCGAAGGCGGAGAGCCAGCCGTTGCCGTCCCATGCCCAGTGCACGACGATCGGGTAGATCAGCGCCGAGATGAAGAAGGTGTAAATGAGGTACGCGCTGAACTTGGTCCGCTCGGCCATGGCACCGGAGACGATCGTCGCCGCCGTTGCCGCGAAGGCGAACTGGAAGAGCCAGGTGGCGTAGTCGCTGAATCCGTCGAGGAAGAAGTTCCCATCTCCGAAGAGCTTGTTCGACTCGGCGCCGCTGAGCCCGTACGCCAGCGGGAAGCCGATCGCGAAGAACGCCAGGCCGCCGATGCAGGCGTCCAGGACGTTCTTCATCAGGATGTTCGTCGTGTTCTTCGAGCGGACAAACCCGGACTCCACCATCGCGAATCCGAGCTGCATGAAGAACACGAGGAAGGCCGCGATCATGAGCCACGCTTGATCGAGGCCCGCGGTGAGGTCTTCGACCGCCGCGGCCGCGTCGAACGGCTCTTCCTGCGCCCCGACGGTCGAGATGAACGCCATGGCGAGGAAGATCCCGGCGCACACCGCGAACAACCTTCGTAACTGGAACATTCGTCTGAGCAAGGCTGCCTCCTTCTCCACGCCGGGCACCCGGCGCCAACTATGAGCCAGTCCGGGCGAGAGACCGGCCCGCTTCACGGATGTACCGGGATGAAAAGAAGAGGTCCCCCGGCGTTGATGGCTGCATCTTGAGGGGCGGCGGTTGCGTGGCCGTGTCGGGCGGATTAACAGGCGGTGATCGGCCTGTTGCGGGCATGTTTCGGGAATCTGCGTACGGCCTTGGGCTTGACGATGCTGCAGCGGGCCCGCGGCCGGCCGATCCTCATACAAGCGGGTGGCGTGGAGGTTGACGGGGAGGTCCGGGCGCCGCGCGGGGTGGCTACAATCGGGGTGAGGCAGGCGCAGGGCGATTGCCGCCGGAACGGCAGAGCCGCCGGAACGGCAGAGCCGCCGCAACGGTAGAACGGGCAGATCGTGAGGCGTGGAGATGCTGATCGAGCAGCGCGTGCAAGAGCTGAAGGGGATCATCGCCGGGAACGACGGACGGAACGCCGCCGACGGGCGGTTCTCGCGCGCGGTCGATGAGCTGATCGCGGCGGTCTACGACGATATCGGCGAGGTGAGCGCGCTGCCGGCGCGGACGCTGTTCGACCTGTTCGTGATCAAGGTGCTGTACGTGGGGCGGCACAGCCGGGACGCGGCCGTCGTCGAGTACATCGGCGCGATGCTGGAGGCGTACGTGGACGTGCGGCGGCTGTTCCCGCCGGACGAGGGGGACCGGCCGCGGAGGCTGTACTTCAGCGACATGCTGGACCGGCAGAAGCAGCCGCAGGACGAGCCGGATATCTACGAGGGGTATCGCCGGTACGCGGACAGCGCGCTGTTCGTGGCGGGCGTGTTCCCGGCGCACCTGCGGCCCCGGTTGCGCCCCCGGACGGCGATGCGGCGGAGAACGGCGGCGGGCGTGGACGCGAGCTACTACGTCTCGACGGGGAAGGCGATGTACCACATGGCGGCGCAGCACCATCACCGGGAGTGCGCGCACCAGCCGGAGACGCTGGAGAAGCTGGGCGCGAACTTCGAGATCTACGCGGACGCGCTGAACGAGATGAGCGAGCGGTACATCACCGGCCTGCCGATGGGGATGATCGCGGACAAGATGCTGGACGCGATGAACCGGCACCGGCAGGGCGGCACGCCTCGCGATGCGGATCTCGTGCGGCGGTATGCGGGACTGATCGCCGAACGAGGCGACGGCACGCGGGACGACTGATGGCGGTTGCCCGCCTCTGACCTCGCGGTCCGTTCCCGATATGATGCTGCCGATGCCGAAAGAGGCTCCGGAGCGCGTGATCACGGGCGACCCGCAGGACGGCGACATCCAGGCCGATACGTCGCTGCGCCCGCGACGGCTGGGCGAGTACGTTAACCAGGACAAGGTCAAAAGCAACCTCAGCATCAGCATCGAGGCGGCGCGCGGCCGGGGCGAGCCGCTGGACCACGTGCTGCTGTACGGGCCGCCCGGGCTGGGGAAGACGACGCTGGCGTACATCATCGCGGCGGAGATGAGCGTGAGCATCCGGGTGACGTCCGGGCCGGCGATCGAGCGCATCGGCGACCTCGCCGCCATCCTCACCAGCCTCCAGGACGGCGACGTGTTGTTCATCGACGAAATCCATCGCCTCTCCCGCGTCGTCGAGGAGTTCCTCTACCCCGCGCTCGAGGACGGCGCCATCGACTGGGTGACGGGGAAGGGGCCGGGCGCCCGCAGCATCCGCCTCGCCATCAAGCCCTTCACGCTCGTCGGCGCCACCACCCGCTACGCCATGATGTCGCCGCCGCTGCGGGACCGCTTCGGCGCCGTCTACCGCCTGGACTTTCACGACGTCGAGGCGCTTTCGCAGATCATCCGGCGTTCGGCGTCGATCATCGGGATTGCGATCGACGAGGGCGGGACGGAGTCGATCGCCCGGCGGGCGCGGGGGACGCCGCGGGTGGCAAACCGCCTGCTCCGACGCGTCCGCGACTTCGCCCAGGTCCGCGCCGATGGCCATATCACCGAAGGGGTGGCGCTGGAGGCGCTCGGCGCGCTCGAGATCGACCACCTGGGGCTGGACAGCGTGGACGAGCGCGTGCTCCGCACCATCATCGAGAAGTTCGACGGCGGGCCGGTGGGGCTGGAGACCATCGCGGCGAGCATCTCGGAAGAAGCGGACACGATCATGGACGTGTACGAGCCCTACCTCATGCAGCTGGGGTTCCTGCAGCGGACGCCGCGCGGGCGGTTGGCGACGCGGCTGGCGTACGAGCACCTGGGGCTGCAGCCGAGGGCGGGGGCCCCATCGCCGCAGAAGGCGCTGTTTGATTAGCGAGCGTTGCCCGCGAACTCGCGCTGCGCGACACTGACATCGATGACCGCGACGTATGACGACGTGCTGATGCTGAAGGCGGCAATCGAGAAGCACTGTCTCTCGATCCATGAAACGCCGGTGCGGCTGAACTCGGGCGGATACTCCAACTACTACCTCGACCTGAAGGGTGTGGCGCTGCACCCGCGATACGCGCGGATCATCGGGGCGCTGATGGCGCCGGCGATCAGCGAATCGGGCGCGGAGGCGGTAGGCGGACTGGCGGCGGGCTGCATTCCGATCGCGGATGCGGTCGCGCAGGCCGCGCTGGACACGGGAGTGGTGTTGCCGACGTTCTTCGGGCGGGCGGAGGCGAAGGACCACGGCCCGAGCGAGAAGGCGAAGCTGCGGCAGGCAGCGGCCGAAGACGATGGGCCGTTGATCCGGCCGGGTCGCCGTGTGGCCATCGTGGAGGACGCGGTGACGCAGGGCGGGGCGGCTATGCAGGCGACGGAGTTCGCGCTGGGCGAAGGGTGCGAGGTGGTGCTGGTGATGTGCGTGGTGGAGCGGCACGAGGGCGGCGGCGCGCGGTTCCGCGAGCGCGGGCTGACGTTCAAGCGGCTGTTCTACACGCACGAGGACGGCAGCCTGCACATCGACGACGAGGTGGCGGCGCGGGTGGGCGCGCCGGCCGGACGCTAGCCGGAGCAGTCGAAGCGCAACTCTTCCGGGGCGACGTCCCACTTCCGGCGGAAGGCGGGACGGGCCGGCTCCTGGGGCCGCGGGACGGTGAGCCTTCTCCGGCGCGGGCGGCCGCAGAGCAGACAGCGCCACTCCGAATCGAGCCGGTCGTACATCATCCGTCCCGCGCAGCGCTTGCATTGCAACATCGCACGTCCTCCTGACCGCCCCCGACACTGCATGAAACCAGCCCCGCATGAACGCCATGTGATCCGCCGTTAACGTCTCGCGCCGTTCTTCCACGCTTCCCGCTCGCACGCCGCCCACGTACACTCACCTGCACACCACCGACAGCGCACACCACCGACAGCGCACACCACCGGAGATGTCGCATGAAGACGATGACCTTTCCCGCCGGATTCAGCTGGGGCACGGCCACGGCCTCGTACCAGGTGGAAGGGGCGTGGGACGAAGACGGGAAGGGCGAGAGTGTGTGGGACCGCTTCTCCCACACCGAGGGCAAGATCAACACCGGCGATACCGGCGACGTGGCGTGCGATCAGTACCACCGCTACGCCGAAGACGTCGCGCTCATGAAGCAGATCGGCATGCGCGGCTACCGCTTCAGCATCGCTTGGTCGCGCATCTTCCCCGATGCCAGCGGCAACATGAACCAGAAGGGCGTCGACTACTACAGCCGCCTGGTCGATGAGCTCCTCGCCAACGGCATTATGCCCTTCCCCACCCTCTTCCACTGGGACCTGCCGCAGTGGCTGGAGGACCGGGGCGGCTGGTCGAACCGCGAGATCATCGGCCACTTCACGCGCTACTGCGAGACGATGGTGAACGCGCTGGGCGATCGCGTGAAGAACTGGATGGTGTTCAACGAGCCCTGGGTGTTCGTGTACCTGGGGTACCTGTACGGCATACACGCGCCGGGCGTGCGCGACAGCGAGCGCGCGGTCAAGGCGTCGCACATCGTGAACCTGGCGCAGGCATCGGCGATGAAGGCGATGCGGGCGATGGGGAAGCCGGAGATGGTGGGGAGCGCGTACAGCATGGCGGCGTCGTATCCGGCGAGCGACAGCGACGCCGACCGGGCGGCGGCGGAGCGGCACCACGCGTGGAACAACGTGTGGTTCATCGATCCCATCGTGAAAGGGACGTATCCGCAGGCGTACATCGAGCAGGAGAAGATGCTGCGGAAGATGGACATCCGCCCCGGCGACATGGAAGCGATGCGCGAGAAGCTCAACTTCATCGGCATCAACCTGTACCAGCGGACGATCGTCGCGGCGGCGGAACAGGACCGGAACCTGGGCATCCGGCCGGTGCAGGGGCCAGGGCCGCGCACGGCGTTCGGGTGGGAGATCTGGCCGGCGGCGCTGTACCAGATGATCAAGCGGGTCGACCGCGACTACGGGCACCCCGGTGGCGGGCACCCGATCCTGTACGTGACGGAGAACGGCTGCTCCTACCCCACCGGCCCCGGCCCCGATGGCCTCGTGCACGACCAGGAGCGCATCGACTTCTACGATGGCTTCATCGGTCAGGTGGGCCGCGCCATCGACGAAGGCTGCGATGTCCGTGGCTACTACGCCTGGACGCTCATCGACAACTTCGAGTGGGCGGAGGGGTTCCGGCAACGGTTCGGGATCGTGCACGTGGACTTCGAGACGCAGCAGCGCACGATCAAGGACAGCGGGTA
>DATECV010000116.1:0-2086 GCA_035286725.1 Dehalococcoidia bacterium
CACACCTCCAGGCCGCAGCCGCTTGAACATGTCATCTTCCCTGTGCAGAGGTACTAGTTGGTAGTGGGCAGTGAGTAGTTTGTAGAGGCGGGCGGCCGGGGCTCTGATTGCCGCTCGGCGGACGCCTGGATCCGCCCCTGCGGCGCATCGCCGCGATCTCGTTGGGTAGTTCGTAGTTTGTGGTGTCGGCCGCCCGCAGGATCTCGCCCGACTACAAACTACCCACTACGAACTAATACACTTCCCGCATGCCACGCAAACCTGCCGGGGCGTCGCGTCCGATGTTCTCGCCGGCGATCGACGATGAGGTGCACGCGGGGGCGCCCCTGGCGGCTCGGATGCGGCCGCGCAGCTTCGACGAGTACGTCGGGCAGGAGCACGTCGTCGGCGAGGGACGGATGCTGCGCCTGCTCGTCGATCCAGCACTCCTCCCCGTCCTCCATCCGCGGCAGCAACCGATCAAAACCCCTGTGCAGCGGTCCTAGTACCTCTGCACAGGGAAGATGACATGTTCAAGCGGCTGCGGCCTGGAGGTGTGGCAGCGCCGGGTACGCGCGGCCCATCTTCTCGCGGGCCTTGGCGGCGGTGAACATCCAGCGGATGCGCGCGCCGCTGGCGTTGCGCTCGCGTTCCCAAGCGGCGATCTCGGCCACCAGCCGCTCCCGGTCGCCGATCCGCCGGTCGAGGCACTGGCAGCGCAAGACCCCGATCTCGATCTCCACCATGTTCAACCAACTGGCGTGCTTGGGCGTGAAGTGAAATTCCAGCCGCCGCACGATCCGCCGCGCCTCCTGCGGCGGGAACGCCGCGTAGAGCGCCCTCGGCGCGTGCGTGGAGAGGTTGTCCAAGACGACGCGGACGCGCTTCGCGTGCGGGTAGTGCACATCCACCAACTCGCGCATGCACTGCGCGAAGTCGACGGCGGCGCGGTGGCCGGTGACCTTCACGTGGCGCCACGACCGGTGCACGTCGAGGAAGACGAAGAGGTTCGCGGTCCCATTGCGCCGGTACTCGCAGTCGTAACGCTCCAGCTGCCCGGGCTTGGCCGCGATGGGCGTGCGCACCTCCCCGATGAGCTGGGTGGGGCTCTCGTCGAAGCACACCACCGGCCGTCTGGCGTCGGGCCGCTCCGCGTAGAGGTCGAGCACGTCTTCCATGCGCGCCACAAACTCCCCGTCCACACGCGGGATGCACCACATGTCCTTGCGCCAGGGCTTGAGCGCGTTCTCTTCGAGGCGCCGTCGCACTGTCTCGCGGGAGAGCGACGCGTGTTCGGTGAGCCGCACGAGCGCACCGGCCAGCAGCACGAGCGTCCAGCGTGCCCGCCCTCGGGGCGGCGCCGAGCACGCCGTGGCGACCAGCAACGCCTCCTCGTGGCCCGAGAGCTTGCGCTGGCCGCCGGGCCGCACCGCCTCGGCCAGCGCGTGCGCGAGGTTGCCGTCCACCAACCGTCGCTTGGTCCGGTAGACCGTCGACGTGCCCACGCCCACCGCTGCGGCGATCTCTTCGTCGCCCCGGCCGGCGTCGGCCGCCAGCAGGATCTGCGCGCGCTTCACCCGGCGCACCGCCGCCTTGCCTCCGGCGATGAGCCCTCGCAACTCGGCCCGTTCGGCCTCACTCAGCTCTACCCGGTACCGTACAGTCATAGCCACGCTCCTTTCGCTCAGGAGCAGTGGATCAGAAAGTCCCGCGCATGTCGATCCTGCCGGCCGCGCCGCGCTTCACCCAGAAGCAGGGCCAGTACCTGGCCTTCATCTACGCCTACACCGTGATCATGCGCCGCCCGCCCGCGGAAGCGGACTTCCAACGACACTTCGGCGTTACGCCGCCCACCGTCCACCAGATGGTCCTGACCCTCGCCCAGGCGCGGCTGATCCGCCGCACCCCACACGTCGCGCGCAGCATTGAGCTGCTCGTCGATCCAGCACTCCTCCCCGTCCTCCATCCGCGGCAGCAACCGATCAAAACCCCTGTGCAGCGGTACTAGTGCCTCTGCACAGGGAAGATGACATGTTCAAGCGGCTGCGGCCTGGAGGTGTGGCAGCGCCGGGTACGCGCGGCCCATCTTCTCGCGGGCCTTGGCGGC
>DATECV010000117.1:0-2079 GCA_035286725.1 Dehalococcoidia bacterium
CGGAGAGCACGAGGAGCAGCGGATGGCGGTCGCCGGCCGCACTCATTCGGTCAGTTTCTCGAGGTCGGCCCAGAAGCCGGGGTACGACACGGCGACGGCTTCGGCGCCACGGAGACGCACGTCGCCGGATCCCGCCAGCCCCGCGATGGCGAGCGCCATCGCGAGCCGATGGTCGCCGTACGACTCGACATCACCGCCTCGCAGGCCATCCCCGCCGTCGATCGTCATGCCGTCGTCGTGTTCGGTGACGGCCGCGCCCAGCGCGCGGAGCTGCGAGGCCGTCGTCGCGATCCGGTCCGACTCCTTCACCCGGAGGTCCCGCGCGTCGCGGATCTCGGTCGCGCCGTGCGCGAACGCCGCCGCGACCGCCAGCACGGGCGCCTCGTCGATAAGCCGCGCCACCATTTCGCCCTCGACCGTCGTCCCCTGCAGACGCGACGACCGCACCACGATGTCCGCCACAGGCTCGCCCCCTACCACGCGCTCCTCCTCGGTCGCGAGATCCGCTCCCATCGCGCGGAGCGCGTCGATGATGCCGGTACGCGTCGGATTGATGCCCACGCCCGTGAGCCGCAACTCCGCGTCGGGGTGTACCGCCGCCGCGACCATCCAGAACGCCGCGGCCGAGAGGTCGTTCGGCACACGCATGGAGAGCGGCTGCAGCGGCTGCCCGGGCGTCAGACGCACTGCGGGCCCTTCCCGCCCGATCCGCGCGCCCATCGCGTCCAGCATGCGCTCCGTGTGGTCACGCGTGGCCTCCGGCTCCTCCACCACGGTCTCGCCCTCCGCGAACAGACCCGCCAGCAGCACGCACGACTTCACCTGTGCGCTGGCCACCGGCAGGCGGTAACGGATGCCCCGCAGGTGGCCGCCCCGGATCACCAGCGGCGCCAGCCCGCCCTCCCGGCTGCCGACCTGCGCGCCCATCCGGTGCAGCGGCTCCAACACCCGCGCCATCGGCCGCGACCGCAGCGACGCGTCGCCGGTCAGCACGGAGAGGAAGTACTGGCCCGCGAGCACGCCGGACATGAGGCGCATCGTCGTGCCGGAGTTGCCGCAGTCCAGCACGTCGGCCGCTTCTCGCAGCCCGCGCAGACCCCGGCCCCGGATGCGCAGCACGGGCGTGTCCCCGCCTTCGTCCAGCGTCGCCTCGACACCCAGCGCCCGCAGCACGCGCAGCGTCGAAAGGCAGTCTTCGCCCGGCAGAAAGTTATGGACGGCGGCTTCGCCCTCCGCCAGCGCGTTGAGCATCGCCGCGCGGTGGGAGATCGACTTGTCGCCCGGGACGGCGATCGTGCCCCGCAGCCGCCGGGCCGGACGGATGACGCGCTCGCTCATCGCTTCTTTTCGCGCGCCTCCATGTCGCGGATCAGCTCCTGCTGCTTCTTCAGGTACCCGGAGATCTTCGACCCCAGCAGCAGATCGCCCAGACCGATCGTCTCGATCTCCGGGCCCGCCATTTCGCGCCGCGGGGGCCCGTTTAGCATGAAGTTGTCCCGCTCCAGCTGCGGCTTGCCGAACGCCTCCAGCACTAGCTCGCTCTCGCCCGAGGCGATCATCCCCCGGAAGCGAGACAGCTCGTCCTGGAACCGGTCGATCCAGTGCAGCATGTTCTCGCGGTTCGTCATCACGATGTCGTGCGCCATCTCCGGCGAGCCCGATGCCAGCCGCGTCGTGTCGCGGAACCCGCTGCTCGCCAGGCCCGCCAGCTCCGGCCAGGCCGCGCTCCCGAACGCTACCGAGAACAGCGCCGATGCCAGTGTCAGTGGCAGGTGGCTGATCGCCGCGACGTAGCTGTCGTGCTCGTCCGCGTCCATGAAGACGGGCGTCCCACCGCAGACCTGGACTACACCCAACACCGTCTGCACGGCGGCCTCGGGCGCGTCGACCGATGGCACCACCACCCACGTCTTGCCCCGGAACAGGTCGGCGTCCGCCGCGTCGATGCCCGGCGTCTCCTTGCCGGCCATCGGGTGCCCGCCGACGAAGAACGCGTGCGCGGGCAGCGTCTCCTTCGCCCAGCGCATCACGTTCGCCTTCGTGCTGCCCGTGTCCGTCACCACCGCCCCTTCGGCCAGC
>DATECV010000118.1:0-13210 GCA_035286725.1 Dehalococcoidia bacterium
GTGTTCTATATCGGGGCGCTGGCGGCGTTCGGGCTGCTGGGGGTGGTGATCCCGCAGGTGCCGGAGGCGATGCGGGGCAACGATACCGCGATCCAGACGTGGCTGGACACGAAGCGGGACACGTTCGGCCCGCTGACGGACGCGATGTACCGTCTGGGGTTCTTCGAGGTGTTCCACGCGCGGTGGTTCCTGTTCGCTCTGGGTTTTCTGGTGGTGTTCGTGACGACGTGCACGTTCAACCGGTGGTCGCCGACGTTCCGGAACGTGTTCAGGCCGCCCGTGCGGGTGCCGGACAGCTTCTACGCGCGGGCGCACAACCGGACGGTCCTGGCGCCTGTGGCGGTGGATGAACTGCGAACAGGGCTGCGGGCGATGCGGTTCGGGCGGGTGGAGGTGGAGGAGCGCGACGGGGCGTCGCACGTCTTCGCGGACCGGTATCCGTGGGCGATGCTGGCGACGTTCGTGAGCCACCTGGCGCTGATCCTGTTCCTGGCGGGCGGGCTGGTGACATGGGCGACGGGGTTTACGTCGGACATGTTCACGGGGGAGGGGACGACGCAGCCGGTGTTCGCGGTGAGCGACCCGGGGCAGCTACAGGTGCGGATAGACGACGCGGTCGGGAAGTACGGCGAAGGAGGCAGTCCGCTGGACTTTCGGACGCACCTGACGATTTTCCGGAACGGCGAAGAGGTGAAGAGCGGGTACACGACGGTGAACGACCCGCTGAAGTACGATGGGTACCGCTTCCACCAGGTGGCGTTCTTTCCGTACGGGGCGGCGCTGCGGATCCGCAGCGCGGCAACGGGGATCACGGTGTTCCGGGAGACCTTTCCGATGCTGGAGATCACGGCGGCTCCCGTCGTGACGATCACGGACGGATCGGGCAGGGAGCTGTTGCGGGACACGATCGCGCCGACGGACTTCCTGGACTTCGCGAGCGGGACGCTGGTGCAGGCGCCGGGCGGGCCGCTGTTGTGGATCGGCATCACGGCAAAGGACGACGAAGCGTGGCAGCTAGTGGCGTTCGACCCGAAGAACGGAGAGACGGGCGCGCAGGTGCGCATCGACGAGGGGGCCACGGGCAAGCTGAGCGGGCTGACGCTGCGGCTGGACGAGGTGACGTCGCTACCAGCGGCGGTAGGTGTGAACCTGCCGGACGGGAGCACGCAGACGCTGGCGCAGCTGACGAAGACCGCGGACGGTGCGGACGCGCTGATGCTGGTCTCTCAGGGGCGGCCGGCGCTCTCGCTGGCAGCGGGCGAGGCGGTGGTGGCGGGGGGGTATGCGTACACGTTCGAGGGGGCGCGGGAGTTCACGGGCATCTCTGTGAAGCGCGACAGCGGCGCGTGGTTTATCTGGGTGGCGACGGGTATGCTCGTGATCGGGCTTGGGGTAACCTTCTACGTGCCGCGGCGGAGGCTGTGGATGCGCCTGACATCGACGGGCACGCAGATCGCGGCGCTGGCGGAGAAGAGCGGCGGGTTCGAGAAGGACATGCGCACGCTGGCGCGGCGGCTGGGCGTGGAGACGCCGCCGGACTTGCAGGAGGAACCGTAGTGACGCTGCTGCACCTGCTGACGATCACAATCGGCTGGGACCCGAACATCGCGGAGTTCGGCAGCCTGCAGCTCACGTGGCACGGGGTGTTCACGGCCGTGGGCATCGCGGCGGGCGTGTACCTGGGGGCGTGGCTGGGGCGGCGCGAGGGGTTCACGGAGGACGACGCCTACAGCGTGGCGCTGGTGGGTGTGCCGGCGGGCATCATCGGCGCGCGGGCGATGTACGTGCTGGAGAACAACGAGGCGTTCCGGGGCCAGTGGCTGGACGTCCTGAAGATCAACGAGGGCGGCATCACGATCTACGGGGCCATCATCGGCGGCGTGCTGGGGGCCGTGGTGTACGGGCTGATCCGCAAAATGCCGATCATGCGCGGGCTGGACGTGGCGGCGTTCGGTCTGCTGCTGGGCATGGGCGTCGGGCGTCTGGGCGACCTGGTGAACGGGGAGCACGTGGCGAAGGCATCGGGCCTGCCGTGGGCGACGGAGTACACGAACCCGGCGAGCCCGAGCTTCACGTACGGGCCGACGCACCCGGCGACGACGTATGAGATGCTGGGCGACTTCCTGATCATCGTGATCATGGCGTTCCTGTTCGTGCAGCTCTGGCGGCACCGGCCAGGGATCGTGTTCTTCACGGGGTTGGTGCTGTACTCGGCGATGCGGTTTGGGGTGAGCTATCTGCGCATCGACAGCGGATACGGGTGTCCGAACAGCGTGGGGTGCCCGGACTACCTGATCAAGGACTGGATGACGTTCCCGCAGGTGGTTTCGACGATCACGTTCGGGATCGGCATGCTGGGGCTTGTGTGGTCGGTGCTGCGCGGCGAGCAGGCCGCGCCGGCGGGGACGGTGGTCGCGGCCGGCGCGCCCGAGAACCCGCTGGACCGGAAGCCCGCCTCTTCTACTTCCTGAGATGGCCGGCGCGGCTGACATGGCGCGCGAGGTCGTGCTGTACACGCGCGAGGGCTGCGGTCTTTGCGACGACGCGGCGGCGATGTTGCGCGCGCTGAGCGGCGAGTTGCGGTTCACGCTGCGGGAAGTGGACATCGACGGGGAGCCCGGGGCGCTGGCGGCGTACGACGAGGTGATCCCGGTCATCGCGGTGGGCGGGCGGGTGGTGTCGCAGGCGCCGGTGGACGCGGGGGTGTTGCGGGAGGCGCTGCGTAGGGAATGGGGAATAGGGAGTAGGGATTAGACATACGGCAAGGCAAACAGCAGGCAACAGAGGGCGGACTCAGGTCCGCTCTTTCTATTTGGGATTGGTTTGCGGCGGAAGGTCAGGAGCTGATGGCGGCGAGCCAGGCGGGGATCGTGTTGGTGGTGATGCGGTCGACGCCGGCCGCGATGAGGCGGTCGAGGATGGCGAGGGAGTCCGGTCCGCGGTAGTCGGGGGTCCAGGCGGTGAGCTCGATGTTGCGCTCGTGGAGCCAGGCCGCGACGTCGAATTCATCGCCGAGCATCTGCAGGATCAAGCGGTAGTTGAGGAAGAACTCGCGGGCGAAGGGCGCCTGGAAGACGAGCATCTCCATGCGGTCGGCGAGGTACTGCGTAACGGGCTCGGTCTTGCCGAAGGCCATGGGGTGGTCGTCTCGGTAGCCGTAGGCGCCCATGGCGCGCGGTAGGAAGAAGAGGTCGCTTTCGATGGCGTAGTCGATGTAGTGGCCGGGGTCGAAGCCGAGGGCGAGCTCGGGATCGGCGCGGTGGAGGCGGCGGAGGTTCCAGTCCTGGCCTGTGGAGATGATGACCTGATCATGCGCGGGCGCGATGAGGCGCAGGAGGGTGCGGATGCGATCTTCGGGCATGGCGCGCCAGTCCTTGAGGTCGAGCTGGACCTGGGTCGCGGGGGCGGCGCGGGCGATATCGATTGTCTCGCTGAGCAGCGGCGGACGGTCGTTGGGGGCGTGGGTGAAGTGGGCGCGGCGCACGTCGTCCGGCGTAACGCCGCCGATGGAGCCGGCGCCGCTGGTCTCGTGCTCGAGACGGCGCTCGTGGAAGACGGCGTAGTCGGGGCCGTCGAGCGAGTGGATATCGATCTCGAGGCGGGGGACGGCGGCGGCAAGCGATTCGCGGATGGCGCCGATGGTGTTGCCGGCGTGGGCGCCGGAAAGGATGGCCTTGTGGGCGGTGAGGCGCACGGTGCGGCCGTTGCGCTGGATGATGCCGGTCACGTGCGGGGCTCCCAGGAGAATCTGCGGATGGCGACGATGAAGGCGGCCACGCCCCAGGCGGCGATGACGGCGAGGTGGGCGGGCTCGAACCCGGCGCCGGACTCGAAGGGGTTGAACGCGGTCTGCATGGCCTTCGAGAAGTGGACGACGGGGAAGACGTTGGCGAGCGTATCGAGCCAGGCGGGCGGGTCCTCGAGGTTGATGAAGACGTCGGAGATGAAGAAGAGGGGGAGGATCGTGAAGTTGACGATGGCGGGCGCGGCTTCGGCGTTGGGGATGACGGTGGTGACGGCGAGGCCGAGCATCGAGAAGGCAGCGGAGCCGACGATGACGGTGATGACGAAGGCGGCCATGGTGTTCGAGGGGATCGTGACGTCGTAGAAGGCGCGGCCGAAGGCGACGACGATGACGACGAGCAGCATGCCGACGAGCACGGCGTGGAGGACGCGGGCGGTGACGTAGGCCCAGATGGGGAGGGGGGTGCCGCGGATGCGCTTCAGGACGCCGTCGTCGCGGGTGTAGCAGAGGGTCATGGCGATGTTGGTGTAGCAGGCGGTGACGACGGAGAGGGCGGCGATGGCGGGGACGTAGAACGTGGACTCGTTGGTGGTGCCGCCGGGGACCTCGATCTCGTTGTTGCCGAAGATGACGTTGAACAGCACCAGGAAGATGAGCGGGAAGACGAAGGTGAAGAAAGCGGCTGGCGGATTTCGCCAGAACCAGCGGTTCTCGTAGCGGACCTGTCGCACGACGAGGAGGGCGTCGTTCACCGGCGCCTCCCGCGGCGTCTGCGCGATCCGGCCTCGGGCGGCGCCACTTCGGCGGCCTGACGCTCGGCGTCGCGCGTGAGGCGGAGGTAGGTTTCTTCGAGCGAGGCGCGGGAGACGGTGAGGGACTCGAGGTCGAGCTGGTGCTCGACGGCCCAGGACGTGAGCTGGTGGAGGAGGCGCGTCGGCTGTTCGGTTTCGATCTGGACGAGGCCGTTGGCGCTGGGCGCGCCGGCGAGCGCCTGGGGCAGTGCGGGCGCGCTTTGCGGCAGGGCGAAGCGGACGACCGCGGCGTGCTCGCCCTTCGCGAGGTCGCGCGGGGCGCCCTGGGCGACGATCTCGCCGTGGACGACGATGGCGACGCGGTCGGCGAGGTGCTCGGCCTCGTCCATGTAGTGGGTGGTGAGGAGAACGGTCTTCCCCAGCGCCTTGAGGTTGGTGATGAGCTCCCAGGCGTTGCGGCGGGCGGCGGGGTCGAAGCCGGTGGTGGGTTCGTCGAGGAAAAGGAGCTCGGGATCGCCGGCCAGGCCGACGGCGACGTCGAGGCGGCGCTGCTGGCCGCCGGAGAGCCTGTTCGCGCGCGTGTCGCGCTGCTCGGCCAGGCCGACGACGTCGAGGATCTCGCCGACGGGGCGCGGATGGGCGTAGTAGCCGCGGTACTGCTCGATGGTCTCTTCGACGGTGAGGTACTGCGAGAGGCTGGTGGACTGGAGGACGATGCCGACGCGCTCGCGGAGGGCGCGGTCGTGGCGGGCGGGGTCGTGGCCGAGGACGTGGACGTCGCCCGCGTCGCGCTGGCGGTAGCCCTCGAGGATCTCGACGATGGTGGTCTTGCCGGCGCCGTTAGGGCCGAGGAGGGCGAAGACTTCGCCCGTCCGCACTTCGAGATCGATGCCGCGGACGGCCTGGACGGGGCCGTAGGACTTGCGGAGTCCAGTGGCGACGATGGCAGGTTGGGTCACGGTGTCAGGCTACGGGGTGGGTTGGGCGCCGTCCAGATGGGCATGTCGCGTGGTCGTTGGGCGCTGGTAGGAGGGTTTCGTCAGCAGATGAAACAGATGGAGCGGACGGGCCGGGACGTCGATACGGGCGGAATGGACGTCGTCGGCGGGGACAGGTGTGGGGTACACTCCGGTCGCCATGCTACTGACGCTGGACGTGGGGAATACGAACGTGACCGTCGGAATCTTCGACGGGGAGCGGACGCGCGCGACATGGCGGGTGGCGACGGACCACGAGCGGCTGGCGGACGAGTACGCGGTGACGCTGCTGGGGCTGTTGCGGGCAGAGGAGATCGCGCCTTCGGAGGTCACGGGCGCGGTGATGGCGTGCGTGGTGCCGGAGCTTTCTGCGGTGTTCGAGCAGCTCTGCAAACGGTATTTCAAGACGGAGCCGCTGGTCATCGGGACGGGGACGCGGACGGGCGTGCGGATCCTGTACGACAACCCGCGTGAGGTGGGGGCGGACCGCATCGTGGACGTAGTGGCGGCGGTACACGACTACGGGCCGCCGCCGCTGATCATCGTGGACGTGGGTACGGCGACGGTGTTCGACGCGGTCTCGGCTGAGGGCGATTACCTGGGCGGGGCCATCGCGCCTGGCATCGGGATCGCCTCGGAGGCCCTGTTTTCACGGGCCGCAAAGCTCTACCGCGTAGAGCTGGAACGGCCGAAAACAGCTATAGGGAAGAACACGGTGGCGGCGATCCAATCGGGGACGCTGCTGGGTTATGTAGGATTGATCGAAGGCATGGTCGAGCGGTTCAAGCAGGAGCTGGGCGGGAAGGCGACCGTCATCGGGACGGGGGGCTGGGCCGAGCTGATCTCGAAGGAGACGAACGCCTTCGACCACGTGGACGCGGACCTGACGCTGAAGGGGCTGCGCCTCTTGTACGAGATGAACACACGGCGGGACTGACATGAGCACGCGAGCCTGGACTGACAGACCACTGGAGGGACGGCGCGCCGTCCTGGGTGTGACGGGCAGCATCGCGTGCTACAAGGCCGTCGACATTGCCAGCAAGCTGACGCAGGCGGGGGCCGCGGTCGACGTGATCCTGACGTCGTCGGCGCAGCAGTTCGTGACGCCGCTGACGTTTCGCGGGCTGACGGGGCGCGCGGTGTTCACGAACATGTACGACCCACAGTCGCCGCTGGCGGAAGAGCACGTGATGCTGGCGCGGACGGCGGACGTGCTGCTCATCGCGCCGGCATCGGCGACGACGATCGCCCGGCTGGCGCTGGGGATGGCGGACGACATGGTGGCGCTGACGTACCTGGCGACGACGGCGCCGACGATCATGGCGCCGGCGATGGACGCGCAGATGTGGGCGCACGACGCGGTGCAGGCGAACGTGGCGGCGATCCGAGGGCGCGGCGTGACGATCGTCGGCCCGGCGGAGGGGCGGCTGGCGAGCGGCCACATGGGGCTGGGCCGAATGGTGGAGCCCGACGTGCTGGTGGGCGCGGTGCGCGCGGCGCTGGGCGCGACGGGTGACTTCGCGGGGCGGCGCGTGGTGGTGAGCGCGGGCGGCACACAGGAGCCGATCGACCCGGTACGGTTCATCGGCAACCGGTCGTCGGGGAAGATGGGCGTCGCGATCGCCGAGGCGGCGCGGGATCGCGGGGCGCGGGTGACGCTGGTGTGCGGGCCGATCGCGCTGGTGACGCCGTACGGGATCGACCGGATCGACGTGAAGACGACGGAAGAGATGGCGGAGGCGGTGCGCACCGCGGTGGAGGGCGCCGACGCGCTGATCATGGCGGCGGCGCCGGCGGACTTCCGGGCGGCGTCATCGGCGGAGCACAAGATCAAGCGCACGGGCGAAGGGCTGTCGGTGGACCTGGTGCCGAACCCGGACATCATTGCGGGCGTGCGGGGGCCGTTCGTGAAGGTGGGGTTCGCGGCGGAGACGCAGCACCTGCGCGAGCACGCGGCGGAGAAGATCCGGTCGAAGGGGTTGGACCTGATCGTGGCGAACGACGTCTCGGCGCCTTCGGCGGGGTTCGCGCACGACACGAACCAGGTGACGATTCTGGGCGCGGACGGGACGGCGGAGGATCTGCCGGTGCTGAGCAAGTACGTGGTCGGGCACCGGATCCTGGACCGGGTGGCAGGGATCCTGTCGCGGCGCAGCTAGCCGAGTTTCCGGTCGAATACCTCTGCGCACCCTTTACACATCCGGGCGAAGCGCGCGATCGATCTGCATGAGCTCGATGCCGTGGCGGGACAGTACCCGATGCATGTGTGGCGATTGCACCGCACGATTTCGTCACACCCTGCCGCGTCGTGCGCGAAGCCTGTCCCTGGCTTTGCCGATGGCGTCGGCGATGAGCTGGTGGCCGGCGTCGTTGGGGTGGGGATCGAAGCGTTCGTCGAGGACATGAGTGAGCTCCGCGCCACGGCCCTCGAAGGAGGTGGTGGCAACGGCCACGTTGTCGTGACGCGCGGCGATGTCGCGGATCGTGTCGCCGAGTCGGGGGAGGACGCGTGCGGCGGGGGCCTCGAAGACGTGGCCGGTGCCTGAGAAGAAGTTGGGGTAGGCGAGCAGGACGATGTCGGTGTCGGGATAACTCCGGCGGAGATCCGCGAGGATCGTGTCGAGGCGCTGCGAGACCCCGTCCAGCGCAGCGTCGAGCGGGCAGGTTGCGGGGAGGGGGTCTTCCTGGCAGGCCGCGTTCGGGATGAGGGCGGCGAGGTCGTTGCCGCCGGCGGAGATGGTGATGAGGGAGACCTGGCGGCCAGCGGCGGCCTCCGTGATCTCCGGGAGCTGCTTCTCGATGACCTCCGTCGTGGTGGCGCCGGCGACGGCCAGGTTCACGAGCGTGAGGCCCTCATCGGCCGCGACGCGGGCGGCGAAGGAGGTGGTGCGCGGGTCGGACGCGCCGTTGCCGGCGGCTACGGAGTCGCCGAGGGAGAGGTAGATGGCGGACGAGGCCGTTGTGGGCTGTCCCGCGGACATGTCGCCATCGCACGCGAGCGGGGCGAGCGCGGCGATCGCGAGGGTGGCGAGCAGGAGAGTCCTCATGTCGCAAGTACGGGCGCGGGCACGGTGCCGATGCCGGGATGCCAGACCATGCCTTCGAGTTTCAGCACGGGGTCGTCGATCCGGGGGAGGCGCTCGATGCTCTCGACGTGGCGCCACATCTCGAGGGCGGAGATGGCGGCGTCGAAGGCATCGTCGCTGGATGCCATGGCGCGGCGATGTTCGGGCGCGAGATCGGGGTAACGTTCTTCGATCAGCGCCACGCGTGCGGACTCGCGGGACTTGCGGACGGGGCCGGTGAATACGCGAGGGTAGATCTCCAAGACGGCGGGCCAGCCGGGATCGTCGTAAGGCCAGATGTGGAAACCGGCGGCGCGCAGTGCGTGGAGGACGGGCATGCCGCGCAGGGAGCCGGTGCCCGCGGACCCGGCGCCGACGAGCTGGAACACGGACTTGCACAGGAAGCCGGTCTCGCGGTAGAGCGCGCGATCGGCGCGGCGCAAGAGCTCGCAGCCGGTGGGCATGCGGGAGCCTGCGCGCCCCCAAAACGGCCACGGCTGCCCGGCGAGCCAGCGTTCGCCGAGGCCCTGGGTCACGCGCGACCAGAGGTCGGGAGCGGAGGCGATGCCCTCGCGCTGGAGGAACCATGCGGGCATGGAGAAGGAGAAATCGAAGCCGACGGCCATGCGCGGATCATGTTGGGCGAGATCGATGAGCTGCCGCGCGAGATCGGGGGCGTCCACGCCGTTTCGGAGACAGTCGAGCCTGCCGGCGACGACGTCGGCGCGCCAGATCTTCTTCGCGGCGGCGGTCTTGGCGCCGGACCAGTCGACGGCGATGATGCGCGGAGGCTTCATCGCGTGCCTTCAAGGGGGTATGAGGCGAGCTGGTTGTAGACGGCGCCGCCACGCTGGAGGGTGGACTGCATGAGGCTGACGGCGGTGACGGTGAACTCGGGAAACGGGGAAGCCTCGACGCGGGCGAGGATGTCGTGGATGCGGGCGCGCTCTTCTGGCGAGGCGCCTTCTCGCACGCGGGCGAGGGTGAGGTGCGGGTTGAGGGCGCGCTGTTCGGGTTCGATGTTCAGGCGCTGGAGGGCGGCATCGATGCCGGCGGCGAGAGAGGTGACGGCGGGCGTGTCGCCATCGAGGCTGACCCAGACGACGCGGAGGCTTCGGCGGCCGCCGAAGGAGCCGATGCGGCCCGGCCGGAGGTGGAACGGCGGTGTATCGCGGACGGCGATGCGCAGGGCGGTATTGATGGCGGGGATGTCGCCCTCGGACGTGGCGCCGAGAAACTTCAGGGTGAGGTGGATGCTTTCGGGGCGGACCCAGCGCAGGCCGTCGGCGGCGCTGGCGCGCTGGAGGACGTCGATGGTGCGTTGCAGGGCTGTACGCACGTCATCGGGCAGCTCGATGGCGACGAAGAGGCGAAGGTTGTGTGTGCGCGGGCCGTCTTCGGGCATGCGTGCAGTGTAGGCGGGGCGCTACAGATTGAGGAGGCGCGCGGCGTTGTTTCCCAGGATAGCGGCGAGCTCGGCATCCGAGAGATCGGCGGCGCGGGTGCGTTCGAGCGCCTTCGCCTGGGAGGTGAGGGGGAAGTCGCTGGCCCAGACGATCTTCTCGACGCCGACGAGGTCGATGACGCGGCGATAGATCGCGGGGTCGTACAGGAGGTGGGAGGCGGCGGTGTCGAAGTACACCGGATCGAGGGCCTCGCCGACCTCGGGCATGAGGGCGTAGAAGGGGAGGCCGCCGCCCCAGTGCGCGGCGATGATGGTGACGCCGGCAGCGTTGCGCGCGAAGGCGGCGATGGCGTCGATGGAGCCGCCCTGCTTGCCGGCGTAGTGGTGGCCGACAGGCTCGGTGGCGTGGACGAGGACCGTGAGGTCGAACGCGGCGGCGACCCAGGCCAGGAGATCTCCTTCGTCGCTGTCGCCGAGGTTGTAACCGCTGGCGTCGGGGCGGAGTTCACCGATGCCGCGTGCGCCGGCGGCGGCGAGATCGCGGATACGTTCGCGGACGCCGCGCTTCGCGCCGGCGGGGGCTTCCTCCATCTCGGCGCGGCCGTGGGCGCCGGCGTCGGGCGGGAAGTACATGGAGACGAAGGGCAAGAGGCGTCCGCTGGAGCGCTGGCCCCACTCGATGAGGTAGTCGTTGGTGGCCTCGACGAGGACCTCGCTGCGCCACGCGAAGTTGCAGACGACGCTGCGGTCGACACCGGCCGCGTCCATGGATGCGAGGACGTCTTCGGCGGTGGCCATTCTCGCATCGGGGTTGGCGTAGATCCCGGCGAACGCGGGCTCGGTGGCAAGGAGATCCTGGCGGCGCTCGATGACGCGTGGGGGGAAGGCGTGGGTGTGGATGTCGATGATCACCAGGAGTGTGCCTGTGAGCTGGTCGGCTTGTTGGCAGGTTAGCGGGTCGAAGGCTGGCGGGGGAGACCGCCCTATGAGGATGCTCTTTCGAGAGCGCGGCCGAGGCGGTTGACAGCTTCGGGGATGTCCTTTTCGGCGACGTTGCTGTAGCACAGGCGGATGTACTCTGCGCCGGAGCCATCGGCGAAGAAGGCCTCGCCGCCCACGTAGCCGACGGCCTCCTCGTTAGCGGCGTAGCGCAGCTTTCGGGTGTCGATGCCTTCGGCGAGCTTCATCCAGACGAAGAAGCCGCCCTTTGGGATGCCCCAGGCGCCGAACGACGCGCAGCGCTCGTCCAGGGCGGCGAGCATGGCGTCCCGCTTGCGCTGGTAGATGGTGACCATCTTCGGGACGTGGGCGCCGTACTTACCGTTGGCCGCGAACTCGTGGAGGACGCGCGAGGTCCAGGGCGAGACGCCCATGTCGAAGCGCATGCGGGTGACGGCATCGACGACGGTCTGCTCGCCCATCACCCAGCCGACGCGGAGGCCGGTGGCGAGCGTCTTGCTGAAGGTACCCATGAGGACGGCGCCGGTGCCGCCGGCGACGGTGAAGAGCGTGGGGTGCGGATCGACGTCGAAGCTGATTCCGCCGTAGGCGTCGTCCTGGGCGATGAGGATGCCGTGCTGGCGGCAGATCTCGACGACGGCCTTGCGCCGCTCGAGCGTCATGGTGCCGGCGTTGGGGTTCTGGAAGTTGCTGATGGTGTAGAGGACCTTGGGCCGGCGGCCCTCAGCGGCGATGGTGGCGACGACGCGTTCGAGATCGTCGACGACGATGCCGTCCTCATCGACCGGGACGCCGGCGATCCGCGGCAGCAGCGACCGCGCGACGCGCGTGCTGCCGGGGTAGCAGGGCTGCTCGAGGATGACGGCGTCGTTGGGGTCGACGAAGGTGGTGAGGACATCGTGAAAGGCGCCTGCTGAGCCGCAGGTGAGGACGAAGTTGGCGGCGGTGAGACTGAGCCCTTCGCGGGCGTTGATGTCGTCGGCGAGCCACTGGCGCAGGCCTTCGTAGCCCTGGGGGCCGCCGTACTGGAGCGCGAAGGCGCCCTCGCGGCGGAGGACGGTCTCGTTGGCGGCGATGAGATCGTCGAAGGGGAGCGACGCCGGATCCGGGATGCCGCCGGTGAGCATGATGGGCTCGACCGGAGGCGGAGGCAGGGTGCTCATCCACCAGGGGGACCAGGCGGAGGCGCGGCCGCGCTCGGAGAGGGCGGCTTCCCAGTTGTAGCCGCCGGCGATCTCCTCGACCGAGGTCCCGCCCGCTTCCCACGGCACCTGTGAGGTCATGGATCGAGTTTACAAGTGAAAGCGAGCAGTCAACAGAGGCGGCGGGTTACGTTCAGGGCTGCTTGCCGCGGGCGGCTACGCGACCGGCGGCGGCCTTGAAGCGCTCGTGGTGCTCGGGCGAGGTGCGGAGGTCGCGGTTGTGGTCGGCTTCGGCGGCGAGGCCGGCATCGACCTGGGTGGCGCGGTCGACGGTCTGCTTGGTGGCGATGAGGGCGGGTGGCGAGTTCTGAGCGACCTGGCGGGCCATCTCCATGGCGGCATCGAGCACTCGGTCCCGGGGATGGACGGCGTTCACGAGGCCGATGCGGAGGGCTTCGTCCGCATTGACGACGCGGGCGGTGAAGAGCAGCTCCTTGGCGAAGGCGGGGCCGACGATGCGCGGGAGCTGGGCGCCGCCGACGACGAGGCCGTAGGCGGCGCCGGGAAACCGGAAGGCGGCGGTATCGGAAGCGACGCGGATGTCGCAAAGGATGGCGACAAGCGCACCGCCTCCGTAGCAGATGCCGTTGACGGCCGCGATGAGCGGCTTGCGAAAGGAGGCGACCGCGGCGTAGGTAGAGGCCATGCCCTCGGAGCGGCCTTTGCCGTCGATGGCGGCGACAGCCTCCGTCATGTCTGCGCCGGCGCTGAAGGCGCTGCCGGAGCCGGTTAATACCGCGCAATGCACCGCCGGATCGGCGTCCATCTCACCGAGGGCCGCGGCGACGGCCTGGTCCAGCTCGCGGTTGAACGCGTTGTGCTTTTCCGTTCGCTGCATGCGGACCAGGCCCACGTTGTGCTCGACGGAGGCGTACAGGATCGGCAGTGGCGTTGGTTCCATGCGGAAAGTGTACGCCGTCCGGCTTGTTGAGCGGCCCATCGTGAAGACCAACGCTACAGCCTCCGTGCGAAGGTGCGGGCCGCCGCCCCGAGCGACGCGAGTGCCGTGACGATCGTGGCGATGACCGGCACGCTGGGCGTGAATGGGCCGCCACCGCCGGAGTTGCCGGCGTTGGGCAGGCCGGACGGACCAGCCTTGCCTCC
>DATECV010000119.1:0-2019 GCA_035286725.1 Dehalococcoidia bacterium
GCAGGATTACGACGACCTCATGGCCGACACCCAGGCCCTCGACAACGAGTACCTGCTCACCGTCGACCACCCCATCAGCGGCCCCACGCAGGTCGTCGGCCAGCCCTGGAAGTTCAGCGAGACGCCCGCGACGATCGCCCCCGCCGCGCCCGAGCTGGGCCAGCACACCGAGGAGATCCTCCTCGTCCTGGGGTATACGTGGGAGGACATCACCGCCCTCCGCGAAGCGAAGGCGATCTAATAGGCGTCGCCCTTCGCATGAGGCGTCGTGCCGGGTGACGTGAAGTCAAGGATCCTGGCGTGGTGAGCCGTGCGTAGTGGTCGAAGTTCTTGGCGAGATCAGTGGGGAGCTTGGCAAGCTCCTCCTCGGGAATTTTGCGGCCGATATCCGCAAGGTCATCCCAAAAGGTCCGCTTGAGCTTCTTGGGGCGGGGCTCGCGCCGCGCTGCTGGCTTCTTCGTTGCTGTGGTTCGCTTCGTTACCATCGTGACACCAGTATACCGTCGTCGGCCGCCGGTCTCCTGGGGTAATCGGAATGGCCAGCCCCATTGACAGATTCCGCCCGGCGGGCGGATACTCACCACGTGGTAGCAATAACCCGACCATCTGGTGAGGGACGGCGGACCGGCGACCGCCGTCAGGCCATCCTCGACGCCGCCACCCGGCTCTTCGCGGAGCGCGGCTTCACCGGCGTCTCCGTCCAGGAGATCGCCGCCGCCGCCGGCACCCACAAGACGACGGTCCTCTACCATTTCGATACCAAGGACGCCCTGCACGAGGCCGTCCTCGCCCAGGCCCTGGGCCGCATCGCCGAGATCCAGCGCCAGTTCTTCGCCGGCCCCATCGTGCGCGAGCGCGTCGCCTTCCTCATCGACCAGATCCAGGCCTTCTACGCGGAGCACCCGGCACTCGCCCGGCTCCTTCAACGCGAGCTGCTCGATCCCGACGGCGGCGACGCCTACCTCAGGCTCTTTGTCGATCCGATCTACGTCCCCGCCATGGAGAGCGTCCAGCGCGCGGTCGATCGCGGCCTCGTGCGCCCCATCGACCCCGCCCTCTTCATCCACGACACGCACGTCGCGCTCGTCGGCTACTTCTGCCACCGCAACTTCCTCGAGCGCCTCCGCCCCGGCATGGATCCCTACTCCGTCGATGCGCTCATCGCCCGCCGCGACTACCTCGTCGACTGGATCTTCCGCCTGCTGCTGCCGGAAGAAGGACGTGCGAAGCGCGAAGTGAGACGTGAGAAGGTCGCCGCTGGTCGCAAGAGGACGAAGCTGGAGGCCGGGCTCTAGATGCTGGAAGCGCTGAGTCTGACAACTGAGACACTGACGAACTGACGCACTCGCACCGGAGGAACACCATGGTCACTGCAACCGAAACACGCGACAACGGCGCATCGTCGCGTCCCTGGGACGCCCCCGCCGGCTACCGCTTCGAGGTACCGCCCTTCCCCAACTGCTGGTTCCAGGTCGCCTACACCGACGAGCTGGCGGCCGGCGCGGTCGTGCCCCTTCGGTACTTCGGCAAGGACCTCGTGCTTTTCCGCGGCGACGACGGTGTCGCCCGCGTCGTCGACGCCTTCTGCCCCCACCTGGGCGCCCACCTCGGCTACGGCGGCGCCGTCATCGAGAACACCATCCGCTGCCCCTTCCACTTCTGGCGTTTCGACGGCGAGGGCCGCTGCGTCGACGTGCCCTACGCCAACAAGATCCCGCCCCTGGCCAGGCTCGACGGCTGGCACGTCTGCGAGAAGAACGGCCTCATCATGGTCTGGCACCACATGGACCGCCTCCCGCCCACCTACGAGATCCCCGATGTTGCTGAATACAACCACCCAGCATGGACCCCGTACCACAAGGCGCGCTGGAAGATCCGCACCCACAACCAGGAGATGGCCGAGAACGCCGTCGATTCCGCCCACTTCAAGTACGTGCACGGTACGCCCGAACAGCCGATGACCCGCGCCGAGATCGACGGCCACATCCTCCGCGCCCGCTCGCCCGTGAACTACGTGAC
>DATECV010000120.1:0-4561 GCA_035286725.1 Dehalococcoidia bacterium
TCGTCGCCCTCGGCCTCCGCCGCATGAAGGACCGCGGCGTCGACGTCGCCGCCATCTACGTCGACGACTCCAACACAGCCGCCGTCGCTCTCTACGAAGCCGCCGGCTTCCACTACCACCACGTCGATGTCTGCTACTCGCGCGAGCTGCGCGCCGGCGAATCCGCTCCCGTCAACGAGCACGCCGCCTGAGTACCGCCAGCTCCGCGCCTGTCGTAAGATCGACCCGGCACTGCCCGTACAGGCGATGCGAGGATGATGCGATGCCCACACACCTCGACGAAGGCGAATCCGCGCCGGACTTCACCCTGGCGAGCTCCGAAGGCGCCGACGTGAGCCTCGAGGCCATGCGCGGCGGCTGGGTCGTCCTCTACTGGTACCCGAAGGACGACACCCCCGGCTGCACCACGGAGGCCTGCGAGATCCGCGACAACTGGCAGCTCCTCTCCGGCGAGGCGAAGCTCTTCGGCGTCTCGCCCGACTCCGTGAAATCCCACCAGAAGTTCCGCGACAAGTTCGACCTGCCGTTCCCGCTGCTCGCCGATGACGGTCACAAGGTCGCCGACGCCTACGGCGTCTGGGTACCGAAGAAGTTCATGGGGCGCGAGTACATGGGCGTCGACCGCTCGACCTTCATCATCGACCCGAAGGGCAAGCTCGCGAGGATCTTCCCCAGCGTGAAGCCCGCCGGGCACGCGCTCGAGATCCTCCAGGCGTTGAAGGAGCTAAAGAAGTAGCCGGGACACCGGCCCCAGGAGACAGATCATGGCACAGGGGAAATGTTCGTTCTGCGGCACCTTCGTCACCGGCGGCGGCATCGCCATGGGCAAACACTCCGTCGCCTGCCGCGAATGTGCGCCGCTCGCCAGCAAGTGGATCGAGAAGAACGCCCCGCCTCCCCCGCCCGAGACCCCCGTCGAAGCGCAGCCCGCCTGACCTCGCATCAGAGAGGTTCGCGCATCTCACCATTGAAGGGCTGCGCGTAGCACCCCCAACTCCTCGGATGGCGCGATCATCCCCTGTCCCCTGTCCCTGTCCCCTACTCGCTCTTCCCTGACTCGATCTCGAGCTTGCGCGTCTTCGCCCGCTCCCGCACCACCGTGCGGATCGTCCACAGCACCCAGAACGCGTTCCACGCCACCATCGTGATCCCGGCCATCGCCATCCGCGTCTTGTCTTCGATCGGCTCGATCCGCACGCCGCTCTCGCTGATGTCGATCACCGCCACCGGCGTCGACGACCCGCCACCTCCGCCTCCGCCCCCGCCGCCGGAACCTTCGCTTTGCCCCACCGTGCCCGGTTCTCCCGGCTCGAATCCTTTGCCCTGCCCACCCCCGAACCCCAGCCCGTAGCCGAAGTTCACCCGCGCCACCGGGATCAGCGTGTGCCCGTCGCGCACCACCGCCTCGCCGAAGCACGCGCTCGCCCCCAGCTCCTGTGGTATCCCGCTGACCTGCCGCACCAGTTCGTCAGCCGCGTCCGTGATGTCCATCTATCGCCATCCTTTCGACCGCACAATCGCCCGGACGAACAGCGCCGCCGCCGGCGCCACGGCCAGTGCCCAGCGCGGTACCCGGCCTGCGGGCTCGCGGATCGCCAGCTCCCGCTCCTGCCCCGCCTCGCGCACGACGATCGAGATCGGCCGGTGCCGTTCGATCAGCACGCCACGCTCGCCCGCGCGCGCGTCCAGGCCCTCGACCCGCACACGCCCCTCGACGGTCCGCCGCGCGTCCGACGCCAGGGCCACCGTCCGGATCTCCCTCGTCCGTTGCATCTGCCTTCGATTCTGCCGCCGGACATTCCCCCGTGGCAATAGCCGAATGGTTGCATTTCGCGTAATTCACCGCCGCCACGGCCGCCGGCTTCCGCAGCGAACGTTCACACGCCGCTCTCCAACGGCTCCGTCGGGTACACGCCCCGGACGATGGGCGGCAGAAGCTCCGCCAGCCGCCGTGGCGCGAACCAGTGGTCCGAGGCGGCGATCTCGTCCGCGTGCCACCACCGGTGCTCGGGCATGAACGCGTGCTCGTGCGCCTCGAAGTGCTCGCGCGTCACTTCCGGCGCCTCGACCCGCACCACGTAGAACCGCTCGTGCGCGTCCAGCCACGTGCCCTCGAACTCGAACAGGTGCCGCCGCACCCATACGCACGGCCCCGGCTCCGCCTCGACCCCCGTCTCCTCCCACAGCTCGCGGCGCGCCGCCGCCTCCGGACCCTCGCCCGGATACACCCCGCCGCCGGGCGTGATCCACAGCGGTTTCGGCCGTGGCCGGTCGCCCTCCACGCGGAACAGCAACAGCCGGTCGAGTGCGTCCAGCAGCAGCACGCGCGAGGCCGGCCGGTACAGCGGGTTCTCCTTCGACTCGCCGGGTGCCACTCCCCCGCCTACTCCACCACCGGCTTCTCGATCGTCACGAACGACGCCACGCGCGAGTGGTCGATGAAGTTCTTCTCGTCTTCCAGCGCCGCCTTCACCTCGGGCGACTGCATGGCTGCCCTCATCGCCTCCAGGTCGTCGAACCACAGCTCCGCCGCCCCGTCATATGCCGGCTGCTGGCCGCGGCCATACAGCTCGGGCACCACGTGGCACTGCACGTAGCGGCGCAGCCCCGGGATCCGCCCCGCGATCGGCCCATGCGTCTCCCGCCAGTACCGCTGGAACTCCTCCACCGAAAGCTCCGCCTTCTTCGAGATGCAGTAGATCAATTTCACCATCGACTACGTCTCCCTTCTCGCCTCCCGCCTCTCACGTCCCACTTCCCACTTCTCACATCTTGCACACGTCCGCGATCGCCTCGCGCACCGCCAGCGCCCGCTCCAGCACCGCGTCCCCGCCCTCCGCGATCACCAGGTTCACCCACCGGCATCCCGCCTCGACGTACGGCGCGATGAACGCCGCGATCTCGCGCGGCGTCCCGTACGGCGTGTACTTCTCGAACGACGCGAACGGCACCCGGTAGAACGCCTCCATGCTGCCCGCGACCTTCGCGCGCGCCGCGTCCCGATCGTCGTCCACGCCCATCCAGAACTGCATCCCCCGCTCGAACGTCACGTCCCCGCGCCCCGCCTCCGATGCCGCCGCCGCGATGCGCTCGCCGGCCTCGGCGAACCGCCGTGTCGAGACCCAGATGCCCGTCCACGCGTCGCCGTATCGTCCCGCCCGTCGCAGCGCCGCGTCCGAACGCCCGCCCACCCACAGCGGCACCCCGCCCGCCCGCGCCGGCTTCGGCTGCATGCGCACGCGGTCCAGGGTGAAGTGCTTGCCCGCGAAGCTCGTCTCTTCCTGCGTCCACAAGCTGCGGAGGATCTGCATCGACTCGTCCGTCCGCCGCGCCCGCGTCTTCGGGTCCACGCCGCACGCCCACCACTCGTTCGGATCCTCCCCGCCGATCCCCACGCCCAGGATCAGCCGCCCGCGCGAGAGCTGGTCGACCTGCGCGCACTGCAGCGCCACCGGCGTCGGGTGCCGCAGCGCCAGCAGGTACACGCACGTCTGCAGCTCGACGCGTGTCGTCGCCGCCGCGATCGGCGCCAGCTTGATCAGCGCGTCGCTCCCCGAACCGTAGAACGTTACGTGGTCGCCCACGAAGATCCCGTCCACGCCCGCGCGCTCAGCCTCTTGCGCCCACGCCCCGATCTCCGCGTCCGTGTTGCGCGCGGGGATGAAGACCTTCGGCATCGGCAACGTCACAGGTCAGGTCCTTTCCGTCAGCGGCGACGTCGCACCCCCACCCGGGTGCGCGCTTCGACACCAGGCTCGTGCGGATGATCAGGCGGGCATGCCGATCGGCGCGCGCGTCGTCTCCCACGCCAGCCGCTCCTCGCGGCACGGATCGCGGTCCACAGTCGACGCGTCCCTGTCGAAGATCATCGTCGCCCGCTCCTCCGTCGAGTACTCGGGCCACGCCGGCATCCCCGGGTGGTCGGGCCGCCCGCTGCGCGCGAACGCCAGCCATGCCTCGCTCATCCGCGCCGCCAGGTCGCCGCGGCTCACCGACTCCGGCATCACCGGCGGCCGCGCGTTGTCGAACACGAACGGGATCTCGTACCCGTGTGCCGATCCCAGCGGCCCCGCCGCCCAGCGGAACAGGTACATGAACACCGGCGCCTTCCCGCCCGCCAGCTTGCGCTCCGCCAGCCGGATCGACGGGATCCGCATCATCCGGTCGCTTTCGATCGCCACCAGCAGGTCCTTCGGCGTCGCCTCGGGCCGCGTCCGCCGGTACGCCTCGACGATCGTCCCTGCTTCCGAGCCCAGCGGCGCCAGCCGCGTGCGCAGCGCGTCGTCGCCGTCCAGCGACTGCCCGTTGCCGCCGGGGTTCATCGCCAGGAACAGCGTCGCCTCGTCCCGGTTGCACCCCACGATCATCGGGATGTCCGCCGCGGTGCCGTTCTTGATCGCGTCACCCGGGTGCTCGGGGACTACCTCCGGGTCGAGCACGGGGCTGAACGCGAACACCGCGCTCCGTCCCAGCTTGCCCTGCGCCTCGCGCAGCCGCTCGACGGGCGCCGCCTGCATCTTCTGCAGATCGAACGCGCCGCCGCAGATCTCCGCGGCGATCG
>DATECV010000121.1:0-4578 GCA_035286725.1 Dehalococcoidia bacterium
CGAGCGCGACGGCGAAGCACCAGGCAGCGAGCCCGCCGCCTACGAGCGTGCCGATCGCGCGCGAGGGCCGGAACTCCATCAGGCGTTCGCCTTCACCGCTGCGGGCTCGGCGGCCGGCTTCACGGGGGTCACCCAGTGCTCGTACTTCTCGTTGCGTCCGCGGATCGCGTCGAAGAACAGCGACTGGAGCTTCTTGGTAATCGGCCCGATCTCGCCGCCGCCGACCGCGCGCCGGTCCACCTCCGTCACGGGCGACAGGTGCGCCGCCGTACCGGTCAGGAAGACTTCGTCGGCGATGTACAGCTCCGACCGGTCGATCGTGCGCTCGATGACTTCGAGCCCGAGTTCCTGCTTCGCAAGCTCGAACACGGAATCGAGCGTGATCCCTTCGAGCACATTGTCGCTGCGCGACGGCGTGATCAGCCGTCCGTGCCGCACCATCACCAGGTTCTCGCCCGAGCCCTCGGACACGTGGCCGTCGTCGTTGAGCATGATCGCTTCGTCGAAGCCGTTTTGGACCGCCTCGGTCTTAGCCAGCGCCGAGTTCACGTACAGTCCGTTGACCTTTGCCCGCGCCGGTATCGACGTGTCCGGCACGCGGCGCCACGTGGATGTCTGGCAGCGGATGCCGCTGTCGAGGTCCAGGTAGTTGCCGAACGGGATCGCGAAGCACATGAAGTCGTCCTCGACGCCGTCCAGCTTCGGCCCGATGACCTCGCCGCTCTTGTAGGCGATCGGCCGGATGTAGGTGTCCTCGTGGTAGCCCGCCTGCGCCACCACCTGCGCCGTGATGTCGCTCAGCTCCTCCGGCGACTCCGGCAGCCCGATGTGCATGATGTGCGCCGACTGCTTCAGCCGCTGGAAGTGCTCGATCGGGCGGAAGATCAGCGTCTCGCCGCGCTCGTCCGACCAGTTGCCACGGACGCCTTCGAACACCGCCGTTCCGTACAGGAAGGCGTGCGTCATTACCGGCAGCCTCGCCTCCTCCAGCGGGACAAAACGCTTCTGGAGGTAACAAAACGGCCTGGGCATCTCGCAGTCCTTTCTATTGGGGAATGCGGTGAGTATAGGCCGAAGCCGCCACTCGGCGCTACCCGTTGCGGCTCCCTCCCTTCGAGGCTATCTTCGGTACCGCAGGTCGCCCGCCGCATCGTGGCGCGGGCCTTATGAAGAGGCGCTGAAAGAGACAGCCCGCGCGTGACCGCGGGACGAGGAGGGACCATGTCCGGCAACACCATCCGCATCGGGAACGTCGAGATCACGGCCGTGGCCGATGCGGCCGGGCTCACCGCTCCCTGCAACATGATGTTCCCGAACGTTGAAGTGGCGGCGTGGCAGCCGCACCGCGAGTTCCTGTCCGACGACGGCTCGAGCATGAACCTCAGCATCACGTCGTATCTGGTGCGCAGTGACGGCAAGACGATCATCATCGACACCGGCATCGGAGCGAAGGATCGCCCGTTCTTCCCCAACGGCCGCCTGCCCGACGCGCTCGCCGAGATCGGCGTCACCCCCGACTCGATCGACATCGTCGCCAACACCCACATCCACATCGACCACGTCGGCTGGCACACGACGCTCCGCGGCGAAGCCTACGTACCTACGTTCCCCAGGGCGAAACACCTCTTCAACAAAGACGAGTGGGAGTACTTCACCAACCCTGAGGTCGCGAACGCTGCCGGTCAGGAACACGTCGTCGACTGCGTGCTGCCCCTTCGCGACAACGCAGATATCGACCTCGTCGGCGCCGAGTACCAGGTGACGGACGAGATCACGTTGCTGCTGACGCCCGGCCACACGCCCGCGCATCAGTCCTTCGTCATCTCCTCCGCGGGCGAGACCGGCATCATCTGGGGCGATGTCTGCCACCATCCGGCCCAGGTCACCGAGCTGTGGTCGCCCATCTTCGACATGGATCCGCCGCTCGCCCAGAAGACGCGAGAGAAGGTCGTGCGGCGCGTCGAAGAGGAGAAGCTGCGCCTGGTCGCCGGCCACTTCCCGTTCCCGGGCTTCGGGAGCATCGTCCGCGTCGACGGCAAGCGCTACTGGCGGGCAAGCTAGCCGGTCAGCTTGTCAGCGTGTCAGGGGATCGGCTCTTCGTCTGCGGGCACCGGAGCGGCTTGCTGCACTGAGGACAGGTCTGAAGACCTGTCCGTACGGGCACGGCCCGCGCCGCTGACACAAGTCGTCAACCCGCTGACAGGCTGACTGGCTGACAAGC
The DNA here is from genome assembly GCA_035286725.1 of Dehalococcoidia bacterium. Classification (GTDB taxonomy): domain Bacteria; phylum Chloroflexota; class Dehalococcoidia; order DSTF01; family JACRBR01; genus JACRBR01. Next base: position 2,222 of record DATECV010000121.1, read on the forward strand.
TGACAAGCTGACCGGCTGACGCGCTGACTAGCTTCGCCGAAACAGCTCCGGGTGGCCCGACCAGACCCAGGCCGCGTTCGTGCGGCTGCAGCCCATCAGCACACCGTGCAGCGCCGTCGGGTGGACGAACATGTTGTCCGGATTGTGGGTATTCTCGCCGCCCCGCGTGTACCGCAGCCCGAGCGCGTCCAGCCGCTGCGCGATCGGGTCCACGCGCTCGCACTCGATGTAGCACATGTACAGCGTCTCGCCGCCGCGCCGCGTCATGAACCGCCCCATCGGCATGCGCGGATCCGTGATCTGCGAGAGCTCGATGCGGTCGAGGCGTTCCGGCGGGTTGAACATCGTGAGTTGCCCGGTGTAGCCGTAGTCGTGGCTCTTGATCGGGCAGAACTTCGACTGGTCCAGCCCGAAACGGTCGGCGTAGAAGTCCGCCGCCGCCTCGTGGTCGTTGATCAGGTTCGTCGCTTCGTAGAGGTACCGCATCAGGCCCACCATCGGCCGCGCGACCTCCTGCGAGATCACCATCCTCAGCCCCGGCGTCTGATCCGGCGCGATGAAGAGCTGGCCGCCCTCCTCCGTGTACGCCACCGCCTTCGACGATAGCCGCTGCGCCAGCCCCTGCATGTCCTTCGTCGAGAACCCCGCCGCGAACAGCCCTTCGCCCCACTGGGAGACGTAATCCGCAACCGGGCCGTCGCCCGCCGGCTCCAGCAGCTCGAACTCCGACGTTCCCGCGTGTACGACGCGCCGCTTCGCGTTCAGGTGGCGCACCTCGTCATCGCGCACCGGCGCCGCGTCGAAGATGCTGGCGAAGCTCTGGGCCGCCGCGTGGCGGTCCCGCACCGCAAGCTGCATCCGGTCTACGTGCTCCAACATGGCGTTCCCTCCGGTGTATCTGGTGAACCGCAGCCTACAGCCTCTAGCGTCCAGCCTCTAGCCTCCCGCCTCCAGTACACTTCGGCCACCAGTCGTCGTGAACGCCTGAAAGGAGTCTGACATGGCGGCGGAGATCCCTCCTCAGATCGACAGGCCCCAGTTCGAGCGCGCGAAGGACGAAGGAGGCCTCGCCTCAGTCGTCCGTGTGCTGCTCACGCTGTTCTCCTACCTGCTCCTGATTCCACCCTGGGGCTTCCTCGTCCTGTTCTTCGCCGTGAAGATCGTCGCCGAGTACGAGCGCGGCGTCATCTTCCGGCTCGGTAGGCTGGAAGGCGCGCGCGGCCCGGGCCTCTTCCTCATACTGCCGATCATCGACCGCATGGTCGTGATGGACCTCCGCACGGTGACGATGGACGTTCCCAGCCAGGAGTGCATCACCCGCGACAACGTGACCGTAAAGGTCAACGCCGTCATCTACTTCCGCGTCACCCAGCCCGAGGACGCGGTGACGAAGGTGCTCGACCACTTCCGCGCCACGTCCCAGATCTCCCAGACCACGCTCCGCAGCGTCCTCGGCCAGTCGATGCTCGACGACCTGCTCTCCGAACGCGAGGCCATCAACAACAAGCTGCAGAAGATCATCGACGAGCAGACCGAGCCGTGGGGCGTGAAGGTCTCCGTCGTCGAGGTGAAGGACGTCGAGCTGCCGCAGGGCATGCAGCGCGCGATGGCCCGCCAGGCCGAGGCCGAGCGCGAGCGGCGCGCCAAGATCATCAACGCCGACGGCGAGCTGCAGGCGTCCGAGCGCCTCGCCGAGGCCGGCCGCATCATGTCCGAAGATCCGGCGACCCTGCAGCTCCGCCTGCTCCAGACCCTGTCCGAGATCGCGACCGAGAAGAACAGCACCATCGTCCTGCCGGTGCCGTTCGGTCTCTTCGAGGCGATCCAGCAAGCCGCCGAGCGCTCCGCCGACCCGAACAATCCTCGACCGCCGCGCGTTCGCGTCGGCGCCACCCCGCCGGGGGATATCGCCGAAGGCATGACCCCGCCCGAAGGCAAACCGCCGTTGGAGCCCGGCACCAGAGAAGGCGTCGTCAGTTAGGCGACTAGAGGTCAGAGGTCGGAAGGTTGCACCCGTACCCGTACGGACAGGTCTTTAGACCTGTCCTGCAGGTGGTGCTTCGAAGAGCTAAGGGCCCTTTTCAGCGAGCGGTCGTCGCAGCAGCAGCGCCACACCCAGGCTCACGACCGCTGCCGCAGCGAGGATCAGCGTCGCCCGCAAGCTGTACGCCATCCCGCCGTCCGAAAGAAACACGATCGCCACGACGCCGAACCCGACCCGCAGCACGCAGAACAGCACGACGATGCGAACCACCGTCTGCATACGCCGCGACATTCGCGCCCGAAACTCCCGCATCCCGCGAGTATAGTGCGGGAAGCGAACCACCAGCGAACCGAGACCAGCGATCAGCGAACGA
>DATECV010000122.1:0-4337 GCA_035286725.1 Dehalococcoidia bacterium
TCCGTTGCGCGGGCCTTCTCGAAGAGTCGCCGCAGGAGACAGCCCCGCGGATTCTCGCCCCAACACCGCTTGTGTGGACGTCCCCCGCGCGCCTGGATCGCCCATCCCGGTGCCCGCTGCTCTGCGGGAATCCGCACCGGATGCCGATGCTCCTCTGAATGCTGAGTCTGGTCACCGCGAGGGCAACCCCAGGCGCCGAACCCGCCCGGTCTCAGGGTCCGGCTATGGATGTGCTCGCCGCCGGCGTCGCCTTCGCGGCCGCCTACGGCGCGGTCATCCTCGCCGGCCCGCCGGACGCCTACCTCCAGTTCCTCAGCTACTACGTCTACCAGGTCGCTCCCATCGCCGCCCTGCTGTTGTCGCTGCTTCCCGTCGTCCGCACCCGCGGACTCGAGCGTCTCGGCTGGGCCGCCCTCGCCGCTCTCCTGGTGGCCTGGACCGCCGGCGACCTCATGTACACCTACTACAACCTCCGCTTCGGCGAGGATCCCCCCTTTCCGGGCGTGACCGATGTCGTGTACTACGCCGGCTACCTCGCCTTTCTCGGCGGCATCGCCATCCTCGCCTTCCCGCGCGAACGCGTCCGCGACACCCGCTGGCTCGTCGATGCCGCCATCATCATCACCGCCGTCGGGTCCGTCAGTTGGACCTTCATCCTCCAGCCCATCGTGCGCGAGAGCGGGTACTCGCCCCGGGACGCGGCCGTGGCCATGGGCTACCCCGTCCTGGACTTCGCGCTCGTCGCCCTCACCGTCGTTGCCATGTACGCCGGCGGCGGGCGCATCTCCCGCCGGATCCTGCTCCTTATGCTCTCCGCCGTCGCCCTGGGCGTCGCCGACAGCGTCTACACCTACATGGTCTCGACCGTCGGCTACGACAGCACCGCCAACCCCACCGACGTCGGCTACATCCTCTCGTACGGGATCATGGCCGCCTGCTTCGTCCTCCCCCGGGAACAGGAGCAGGCGCGGGCAGGCGCGCATCAGTCGGTCACCGGTCTGCTGCTGCCCTACGCTGTCGCCGCCGCCATGCTCGCCTTCACCGTCGTCCAGACCGCGCGCGAAGGCTCACAGGAAGTCCTGCTGTTCGGCGCGGCCGCGGTCGTCGCGCTGGTCATCGCGCGTCAGTTCATGACCCTGGCTGAGAACCTCCGTCTCTACCGCGAGCTCGGCCAGGCCAGCGATGCCCGTCGCTCCTTGCTCGACAAAGTCGTCCGCGCGCAGGAGGATGAACGTCACCGTCTCACCTTCGAGCTGCACGATGGCCCTGTCCAGGCGCTTAGCTTCCTCGCCACGCGCATCGGCGCCGCACGCAAGTTCGCCGCCCGCGGCGAGACGGAGCGCGCCGAAAAGATCCTGGGCGAGGTCGAGACCACACTCTCGCGCGAGGTGCAGGGGCTTCGTGACCTGATGACCGACCTGCGTCCTCCCTCGCTGGAGGAACGCGGCCTCGTCGAGGCGATCCGCGATCTGGGCCAGGGCATGATCCGCGAGGCTGGGGTGCGTCTCAGTGTCACCGGCACGATCGGACAGCGGCCGTCCGCCTCCACGGAGTCCATGATCTACCGCGTCGTCCAGGAGGCGCTGACCAACGTCCGCAAGCACGCCGGAGCGTCGACGGTCACCGTCTCCTTCGAGGACACGCCCGCCGAGCTGCGCATCGAGGTGTGTGACGATGGCCGGGGGTTCGATGTGGAAGCCGTCACCGCAGGACCACGGGAGGGTCACTACGGCATCCTCGGCATTACGGAGAGAGTAGACATGCTGGGTGGCGCCTGCGCGTGGCAGTCGGCCCCCGGCGAAGGGACGGTGCTGCGTGTGAGCGTGCCGGCCGCCAGTGCAGCGACCAGGGAGGCCGCATGACGCCGAGAGTGCTCATCGTCGACGACGTAAAGGAGACGCGCGACGCCTTGGCCGAGCTTCTCGAGGCTTCCGGCGATTTTGAGGTCGTCGCGGAAGCCGCCGATGGCCAGGAAGCCATCGAGCGCGCGGGCGAAACCCACCCCGATCTCGCCATCATGGACATCCGCATGCCCCGCATGGACGGCATCGAGGCCACCCGGCAGCTCCTGGCCGCGTCGCCGAACACCGTCGTGATCGCCCACACCGCCTACCAGGACATCAGCCTCGTCCGCGACATGATCGCCGCCGGCGCCCGGAGCTACGTCCTCAAAGGCTCCGGAACAGACAAGCTGCTGGCCACCATGTCCGCCGTGCTCGAGGGTCACGCCGTCATCGCGCCCGAGGTCACGCGCGCCCTCCTCGACGACCTGCAGCAGCTCTATGCGTCGCAACTGGCCCGCGGCGAGCACCTGGAGCAGCAGGTGACGCACTTCCAGGACGCCGCCATGCGCGACCACCTGACGAGTCTGGGCAACCATCGCGCGTTCCACGAGGATCTCGAGCAGGCGATCGACACCGCCGGCCGCGACTCACAGCCCCTCGCTGTCGCCATCCTTGACATCGACGACTTCAAGCTGGTGAACGACCTCTACGGCCACGCCTCCGGCGACCGCCTCATCGAAGGTCTCGGCGCCTGCGTGCGCGACACCATCGGCGAACGTGGGGAGACGTACCGCATCGGAGGCGACGAAATGGCCGCCGTGCTTCCCGGCCTCAACCGGTCGGCCGCCGCCGAGCTCATGGAGACGGTGCGACTTGCCGTATCCCAGATGCAGTTCGGCTCCCACCGCCACCAGACCGTCTCCATCGGCGTCGCCGTATTTCCCGAGGACGGCCCCAACAAGGACTACATCGTCGCTGCCGCCGATGAGGCCATGTACGACGCCAAGAGTCGCGGCAAGGACGCCGTCCGCATCTTCGGCCAGTGGCCGTCGGCGGCGGGCGAAAACCCGCTGCTTAGCCACGACGAATCCGTCCAGCGCGCTGTCGTCACCGTCACCGCCGCCCTCGGCGTCCGTGACGCCGCCACGCTCGAGCATTGCGAGCGCGTCTCCTCGCTGGCCGCGGCGATCGCCGAGCAGTTGGAGCTCACGCCCGCCGAGATCGAGACCGTGCGTCTCGGGGGCCTCCTCCACGACGTCGGCAAGATCGGTGTGCGCGACGACGTGCTCCTGAAGCCGGCGCAGCTCGATGAGCGCGGCCGCGCCGCCATCGAGCGCCACCCCGGCCTTGGCCGCACCATCCTCGGCCGAGCCCTCCCGCGGCCCGTCCTCGATTGCGTCGCCAGCCACCACGAGCAGCCGGACGGCCAGGGCTATCCGTTGGGCCTGAAGGGTGACCAGATCTCGCTCAGCGCCGGCATCGTCCGCGTCGCCGACGTGTACGACGCCCTCACGCGCGAACAGCCGTGGCGCGGCCCGCTGACGTCGCAGGCGGCGCTGGCGGAGATGGCCGCCGGCAGCGGCACCCTGTTCGACGCCCGCGCCGTCGATGCGCTGGTCCAGATCCTCACCCACGGCCGCGACCGCGCCGCAGCCTGACGCCGCGACGTAGAGCAGCGCGGCATGACACGATAGGTCAGACGGCGTAGATCGTGCTCTGCAGCGAGCGGCCCTCTCATTTCAAACAGAGGGAGATTGCACAAAGTCGTGCACGATCGTGATGTCCGGCAATCGCCGGTTCGCGGTCAAGACCGACCGGGCGGGGGGATGGAGTCTGGTCGACTCATGCCCGCCGGGCATGTGACCGGCGGACTATACTCACACTTGCTATGGCCGCACCACAGGTGATCTCGACCGATGAAATCGTGGCCGGTGTGAGGGAACACCAGGGCGACGCGCACGAGGTTCGGATCGTCAAGCGGAGTGCCCTTCGGATACCACGGGGCGGGACGGGGTCATACTTCGAACGTGTGAGGCTGGAGATCGACGGCCGCAGCATTAGGGCCTTGCTGAAACTGGGACGCATGGCCGGTGGACCGCCGACGCACGAGGCGTTCTTCTATCGACGCTACAGCGCGGAGAGCCCATTACGCGCGCCTCGATGTTTCGGAACAGGGCCGCTCTTGCCCGGTCGCGAGACCTGGGTGCTCATGGAACAACTGCCCCGCGGCAAGGGCGTCTCTGAATGGACGCTCGAGCAGACGCGCCAAGCTGTACGCAACCTCGCGGCACTGCACGCGAAGTACCTGGGCCGTGCGCCCGACGAACTGCCACGTCCGTTCACGACAGGGCTCGAAGATCGGCTTTCGTTCGTCCCCCAAGGCGTTCGGCAGATTCGTAGCGTCTTTGACGAGTACCCGGACCTACCCCGCTTCGCCAGCGAGCGAGCGTTCGATCTGTTGCTCGCGCTCTGCGCCCGTCCGGAAGTGTTCCGTGAGGCCTTCGCTCGCTCGCCCGAAACGCTCCTGCACGGAGACTATCATCGCGCGAACCT
>DATECV010000123.1:0-3116 GCA_035286725.1 Dehalococcoidia bacterium
CGGCGACGACGATCCGGCGGTGCCAGGACGATGAACGAGCGGCGCGGACGACCGTTCAGAACATTCGCGCGGAAGCCGCCGCGGCGCAGGTGACGCTCGACGCGACGTATCAGGCGCGGGAGGCTGATCTGCGCACGGCGCACGAGGCGTTGGCGAAAGATATGGCCGAAGCCATCGCGCGCCAGCAGAAGACGCTGAACGAGATGGAGGCGGAGCAGCAGCGGTATTTGAGCCGGTTCGGACGGTAGCCCATGCGCCGACTCGGGCTGGTCATGGCGGCGTTGCTCCTCAACGCCAGTGTCACGTTCGCGGAAGGCCGGAACCTCGCGGTCTGCACCACCCTCTCGTGGACGGCACCGACAACGTACAGCGACGGCACGCCCTTGCCCGCGGGGGCGCTCGCGAGCCATCGCGTCTACATCCAGCCCACGGCGACCCCCGCCCCCGTGCCCGGCACGACCGTGCCCACGGCGACGGTGACCGCCCCCGCGACCTCCTGGAACTGCGGCGCGCTTGGCAAGGGCCAGCACCACTCCTGGGTGACGGCCGTGCTCACCACTGGCGCGGAGTCGGCCCTCTCGGCGCGCCTCCCTTTCGCACTCGGCGTGCCCGCTGAGGGCACGAACCTGGAGGTGAACTGATGGCAACGCTTGAGGAATACACCCTCGCCCGCGACACCGTGCAGAACGTTGAAGGTTTGCGTCGCGACATGCGCCGGAACGCGGCGGGGTACAAGGCGGATCGCTTGAGTAGTCGCCTCTCTATCGCGCAACTTGGCCAAGTGATGGCGCAGGATGCCTCCGAGTACGTTCGCCGCCTTGGCTGGCAGGACCGCGTCGATACTGGCGCGCTCCGTCTGACGCTCGCCAATGGTCTTGCGGCGCTCGGCATTCCCCCAACCGAGGTACGAGCGGCGGTGAGTGAATTAAAGACGACGGCGACTGCACTGCGCGATGCTCCCAAGGAAACCGCCGCAGACATCGACGCGGCAGCCGATGCGGTACTTGCGACTGTGGCACAGCACGAGACGGTGTGGAATTAGATGGCGTGGGATAAGGGCTTCAACTTTCGTGCCACGGCGGACTATGTCACCGACGGCCCCGACGAGACCTATGTCCTTGGCGACATCTACCCAACGACACGCAATGGTGTGACGTTTGGCTGGGTCACCAGCGCCCCCGACGAGACCCGTAACCGAAGCACGACAGTCGATGTTCGTTTAGCGGGTCAGAATGCCATTGACAATACTGGGGCGTCACAGAACTTTCGGGTTGATCTCACCGCTACTGGTGACTACACAATCCGACTCGCAGCAGGTGACGCCTCATTCGCACAGAAGATCGACGTGGAGTTTCTTGACGATACGACGGTGTTCTCAACGGTCGCTGATAATGTGGCGACGGCTGGTGGTCAGTTTGTTGATGCGACCGGAGTGACACGAACGAGCGCGGCGTGGCCTGCGGACAATCAAACACTTGCGCGTACATTTGCGTCCACACTATTTGTCGTTCGGTGTGCAGCTTTAAGTGCCACGGTCAATAACTCTGTGCTGGCCCATCTCTTCGTGAGTCAGGCGGCGGCCGGGGCCGCCTGGGGTCCACTCCTCGGGCTTGAGAACAACCGCCTCGTGGTAGCCTGATGCCGCTTGATCTCGGCGATCGCTACTCGGGGTGTACGCTCTACGGCTCATTCACCACTGTCACGACGACGGGGGCTCCGACCGCGATCAGCGGTCTGCCCGGCGACAAATCGGCCGGGAACGCCTTCCTTGCCGCCTGGAAAGCCGAGCAGCCCTTCTCATGCTCGACCGCGGGGATCACCGAGCGCTGGGACTGCAACGGCGCGGTAGGCTGGAACACGTTCAGCGTTAACACGAACGCGAGCCCGACGTTCTACTCCTGCGGCAAGGACTACCTCCTCGTGCTGCACGGCGGCACCGTCGGCGGCACCTGCGTCAGCTACTACACGATCGCCACGTTCTCGCTGAAGAATCGCGCGGCGCTCCTCCCGACCATTTCCGGGCGCCCGCTCGACGTGAGCGCGACCGGAGAAGCGGGCGTCGATTGGGCCAACGTCGGGAGTCCGACCACCGCCGTTGCGTTGTCGTGTACGACGACCTATTCGCTCACGTCGGTCACGAACGCCGTCAACGCGATCCTGGCCTCGCCGACGACCGTGCAAGCCATCGCGTGTACGGTCTGGGACGAGACTCGCGCCCGCTTCGGGACGTGCGGCACATTCGGCTTCCTGCTCGACTGCGCCGTGCATACCGTCACGCCATCCGTCACAGCGACCTCGTCCTTCACCGAACAGGGGCTCACCTGCACGGTCTGGAATGAGGTGCGCTCACGGTACGGCACCTGCGGCACCTTCGGGTATCTCCTGGACTGTAACGTGGCGGCGGCCGTGCAGCCCACGACCCCGGGCCGCCGTCTCGACGTCAGCGCGACGGGTGAGGCGGGGGTGGATTGGGCCAACATCGGCAGTCCGCAGACGGTGCAACGGCTTGGCTGCACGAGTCTGTTTGAAATGCATCGGGTCTGCAACGCCGTCACCGCGCTCTCGACGCCGGATTACACGGAGCAAGGGATCGCGTGCACGGTGTGGAACTCAGTCCGGTCTAACTACGGGACGTGCGGCACGTTTGGATTCTTAGTGGATTGCTCCGTGTCGGCGGCGTTGCGCCCGACAACTCCCGGTCGGACGCTCGATGTCACCGCCACCGGCGCCGCTGGCGTGGACTGGGGCAACGTGGAGAACCCCACTATGGCGGTCAATCTCGACTGCACCACGGCCTTCAAGGTGCATTCGGTGGACAACGCGATTCGCGCGGACGCCTGCTCCACGATCTTCTCGGTGCAGTCCGTCCTCAACAGCGTCCGGGCCGACAGCTGCTCCGCCATCTTCTCCGTCCAGTCGGTGCTCAACAGCGTGCGCGCGGATAGCTGCTCGGCCATCTTCAGTGTGCAGTCCGTCACGAACGCGGTGAACGCGACCATCGGCCTCTGTTCGACGGTCTACCGCCTCGAGACGATCTCGAACACCGCCGCGGCGGCCATCCTCGATCAGCCGATCACGGAGCCGACGGGCGTGTTCGCCTGGGCGAGCGCCACGCT